>JASLCO010000147.1 GCA_030146505.1 Moraxellaceae bacterium | reverse complement strand
GACGAAAAGTCATTTTACTGAATCTTATCGAGCCCATCGTGACCTCTCCTGCCGAAAAAACTGCTACCGCCCCGGCCTTCTCCACCCTGCAACTGCCCGCCGCCCTGCTCACCACGCTTAAGGAGCTGGGCTACGAGACCATGACGCCCATCCAGGCCGCCAGCCTGCCTTCGCTACTGGCCGGGCGTGATGTGATTGCGCAGGCAAAAACCGGTAGCGGCAAAACCGCCGCTTTCGGCATCGGTCTTCTGCATGCGCTGGACGTGAAGAACTTCAATGTGCAGGCGCTGGTAATCTGCCCCACGCGCGAGTTGGCCGATCAGGTGATGCAGGAGCTGCGTCGCCTCGCCCGCTTTGCTGGCAATGTGAAAATCCTCAGCCTCTGCGGCGGCGTGGCCATAGGCCCGCAATACGATTCGCTGGAGCACGGCGCGCATGTCATCGTCGGCACGCCGGGACGCATCCAGAAACATCTGGAGCGTGGCTCGGTGGATTTCCGCCAGCTGCGCACCCTGGTGCTGGACGAAGCCGACCGCATGCTGGACATGGGCTTTTACGACAGCATACGCGGCATCGTCGAGCAGCTGCCGCCCAAGCGCCAGACCCTGCTCTTCTCCGCCACCTATTCCGAAGAAATCCGTGGCCTGAGCGGCCGTTTCCAGCGCGAGCCGGTGGAAGTCACCATCAAGGAGGCCGTGACGGAAAACGCCATCACACAGACTTTCTTTGAAGTAGAAAACCGCGAGCGTCTGGATGCCGTCATCCGCCTGCTGCGTGAATACCGCCCCGGCTCCGCCATTCTTTTCTGCAATACCAAACAGCGCTGCGAGGAAATCAATACCGCACTCTCTGAACTCGGCCTGCCCATTGCTGCCCTGCATGGCGATCTGGATCAGCGCGACCGCGATCTCGTGCTCATACAGTTCGCCAACTTGAGCCGGCCCTTCCTCGTCGCCACCGATGTCGCCGCTCGCGGTCTCGACATCAAGCAGCTGGAAGCTGTGATCAATGTGGACATGGCTTTTGATCCGGAAGTACATGTGCATCGCATAGGCCGCACCGGCCGTGCCGGTGCGGCCGGTCTCGCCTTCAGCCTGTGCTCGCCCTCGGAAGCGCATCGCGTGAATGCCATTGAGGAATATCTGAAAACCAAGGTGGACTGGCAGCCACTGCCTGCAGGTTCCAACACCGCGCCTTTTGCGGAAGCGAAAATGGTCACACTGAATATCGCCGGCGGCCGCAAGGAAAAGCTCCGTCCCGGCGACATCCTCGGCGCCCTCACCGGTGATGCCGGCATAGATGGCAAGAAAGTCGGCAAGATCGCCATCACCGATCTGCAGGCCTATGTGGCCGTGGATCGCAGCGTGGCGGCGGCGGCGCAAAAAGGCCTGGGCAAGATCAAGGGCCGCGTCTTCAAGGTGCGCCGCCTGCACTGAGACGTCGCAAAGGACAATTTGTCACAGGGACGCGGCTGCAAGAGCGGATTTTTCGCTGTTATGATGCAGCCGGCTTTCCTTACTGACTGCAACCAGCACTGACCACAAACGCATGATCCGTCGTCATCTGCAACTGTTCATCCCCTTCCTGCTTCTGGCCTGGTTACTGGCCCAGAACGGGATGGCGCTTGTGCAGATGCTGGCCGGCTGGAGCGGTCATGAAGTGGTCAGCACCTGGCATGGCGGCCACTACGATGTAGTGACGAGTCACGATCATGCCACCGCCGACTATGCACACCCTGAAATCGCTGATGCCTGCCTGAGCGACTGTGGCCATCATTTCGATCTCAAACCGCCAGGTCCGGCAACTGATAGCAAAAGCAAATCCCTGCTGATTACATTGCTGGCCCTGCTGCCGGCCCTGCTCTGCTGGCTGCTGCCCCTGCTGCGGAAAACCGCTGTCAGCTGGCTGCCGTTGCCGCATCGCAACACGCTTCCCCTGCTCATACGCAGCACTGTGCTGCGCCATTGAAAACCTCTCCCGCTGATTGATCGTGCTGGCGCTTGCGCCGGCTTCCGTCTTTTCAATGGAGAGGCATCCATGCCCTTTTTCCGTATCCGGACACGCGCGCTGGCGGCCGTGTTGTCCTGTCATGTCTTCCTGCCCGCCACCGCCTCCGCCCTCACGCTGGCCGAGGCCGAGCAAAGGGCTCTTGCCCGCAATCCCGCCCTGGCCGCCGCACAGGCCAGTGCCGAGGCCGCCGCCGGCGATGCCCGCCAGGCCGGCCTGCTGCCCAATCCCGAGCTCGGCTACAGCCGGGAAAATCTCGGCAATGAAAAACTCACCGGCCTTGACGGCCCCACGTCCACCTGGCTGTTGAGCCAGCGTCTGGAATTCGGCCGCAGTGCACGCAGCGCAAGTGCCAGCGGCCTTGCCGATGCCGAAAGTCTGCGCGCGACACAGGAGGGCCACCTGCTGCTGGCGGAAGTACGCAGCAGCTGGGTGGACACGCTGGCGGCACAGCAAGGCATCGCCTTTGCGCAAGAGCTGTCGCAAAGCGCTGCGCAGACGCGTGATGCCGTGGCCAGCCAGGTACGTGCCGGCAAGGTGTCTCCGGTGGAACTGCAGCGTGTGCAAGTCGCCATGGCGGCGGTGCAGCGCCGCGAGCAACAAGCGCGCATCACGCTGCTGACCGCACGCCAGAAACTGGCCGGCCTGCAGGGCCTGCGCAGCCCGGATTTCGGCGAACTGCCACAGGAGGAAATCAGCCGGCCTCCCTTGCCAGCGCAAACGTCCCTGAATGCCGATGACAGCGCCGCTGCCCATATGGCGCGTGCGGAAACACGCGCACGTGAAGCCGGATTGCGCGCAGCCAAAGCGGAACGCCTGCCGGCCCTCACCCTTAGCCTGGGGCAAAGCCGTTATGAAGACACGAACGGTGAAACGTCATGGCAATTGGGCATAGGCCTGCCGCTGCCGCTCTTCAACCACAACCAGGGCGCTCTGCAGGCGGCCAGCGCACGCCTGCGTGAAGCGCAGGCGCGTGAGGCAATCACCTTGCAGGCGCAACAGGCCGAACTGGAAACCGCCTGGGCGGAAGCGGAAATGCTGGATGCACAGCTCGCGGATTTTGAAAAAAGCATCCTGCCTGCCAGCGAAGCCGCCTTTCAGGCCGTGAGCCGCGGTTACAACTACGGCAAGTTCGGCCTGCTGGATGTACTGGATGCGCAACGCGCCCTTATCGACACCCGTTTTGAATATCTGTCCACGCTGACGCAATACCACCGCCAGCGTAATCGTCTGGATGCCCTCATGGGCAGCACCGGGGAGAATGCCAAGTGAAAATTCCTGCAATCGTGCTCAACACCCTGATGGTGCTGGCACTGGCCGGCTGCGGCCTGAGCGAAGAGTCCCCAAAAACCGGACACGGCCATGAAACCACCGGGCACGATGAGGAGGCCAGCACAACCGCACGCGGCAAACACGGCGGCCGCCTTTTCCAGGAAGACGGTTTCAGTCTTGAAGTCACCCTCTTTGAAAACGGCGTGGAGCCGCAATTCCGCATTTATCCCATGCAGGACGGCAAGCCGCTGGATCCTGCCTCCGTGCAATTGAGCGTGACACTGGAGCGCCTGGGCGCAACACAAACCATCAGCTTCACACCGGAAGAGGATTATCTGCTGGGCAATGCCGTGATCTACGAACCGCACTCCTTTGCCGTAAAACTCAAGGCGCGCCATCAGCAGAAAAGCCATGTCTTTTCCTACGAACAGATTGAAGGCCGCGTGCAGCTTTCTGCCGCGCAGGTAAACGCAGCCGGGCTGGAAATCCTGAGTGCCGGCCCCGCCACCATTGCCGATGCCGTGGAATTGCAGGGCGAAGTACGCGTGGCGCCCAATAGCGAAACCGTGGTGCTGGCACCCATGGCCGCAGTGGTGATCTCGGCGCCGGTGAGTCTCGGCCAGGAAGTCGCCGCCGGCAGCGTACTGGCCACGCTGGAAAGCCGCGAGCTGGCTGATGTCAAGCGAGGCTATCTGGAAGCGCGCGAACGCGCGCGGCTGGCCGATGCCACCTTCCAGCGCGAAACCATGCTCTGGAGGGAAAAAATCACCGCCGAACAGGATTATCTGCAGGCGAAAAGTGCGAAAGCCGAAGCCGACATCAATGTGGCCAGCAGTCGCGCCGCCCTGCTGTCCTCAGGCATCACCGCTGCCGACATCAAGAGCCTGAGCCTGGAGCAGCCCGGCAATCTCGCCCGCTTTGTATTGCGTGCACCACGCAGCGGCCGCATCACCGCCCGTGATCTTGCCCCCGGCCAGCGTGTCACACCGGACAGCAATCTTTTCACCATTGCCGACCTGGACAATCTCGTGGCCGTGCTGTCGGCCACGCCGGCCCAGCTGGCCGGCCTCAAACCCGGACAGGACGTTGAAGTCAGCCAGGTCAACGGCAACGCAAGCGGCAAGGCAAAGGTGCAGATCGTGAGCCCGCAGCTGGACGAAGGCAGCCGTGCTGCCGCGGTTTATGTCGCACTGGAAAAATCCGGCCTGTGGCAACCGGGACAATTCGTGAAGGCGAGCGTGGCAAGACAAGAATCAACAGCCGCGATCACGGTCAGCAATGACGCCCTGCAAACCTTCCGCGACGGGACCGTGGTCTATGCCAGATTCGGCGACCAGTTCGAGATACGGCCGGTGCAAATCGGCCGGCAGGACAGGCAGCACAGTGAAATCCTGCAGGGCCTTGCGGCCGGCCAGGAATACGTGGGCAAAAACAGCTTCCTGCTGAAAGCCGATATCGGCAAAGCCGAAGCCAGTCACGATCACTGAGGCCGCCATCATGTTCGACAGACTCTTGCGCTTCGTCCTGGAGCAGCGCTGGCTGGTGCTGGCGCTCAGCTTCGCCCTCGCCGGCCTCGGCATTTACAACTATTCGCGGTTGCCGATCGATGCCGTGCCGGACATCACCAATGTCCAGGTGCAGATCAATACGGCAGCACCCGGGTATTCGCCGCTGGAAACCGAACAGCGCGTGACGCTGCCGCTGGAAGCGGTGCTGGGTGGATTGCCGCGCCTGAAAGAAAGCCGCTCGCTTTCACGTTACGGTCTTTCGCAGATCACCGTGGTGTTCGAGGAAGGCACGGATATCTATTTTGCGCGCCAGCTCATCAACGAGAGGCTGCAGGCCGCACGCGGGCAATTGCCGGAAGGACTGGAGCCCGTGCCCGGCCCTGTCTCCACCGGGCTGGGTGAAATCAGCCAGTGGACGGTGGAAGCCGAAGCCGGTGCGAAGAAACCGGATGGCACGGCCTACGACGCCACCGATCTGCGCACCCTGCAGGACTGGGTGGTGAAACCGCAGCTGCGCACCCTGCCCGGCGTGACCGAGGTCAACACCATAGGCGGTTACCAGAAACAGTATCTGGTGGCGCCGTGGCCGGAAAAACTCGCGGCCTACGGGCTGGCGCTGGCCGATGTGATGCGGGCACTGGAGCGCAACAATGCCAGTGTCGGCGCCGGCTATATCGAGCGTCGCGGTGAGCAATACCTGATACGTGCCCCGGGCCAGCTGCAATCGCTGGACGATATACGCAGCGTGGTCATACGCAGTGAAGACGGCATTCCGGTCTATCTGCGCGATGTTGCCGATATCAGCTTCGGCCAGGAACTGCGCAACGGTGCCGCCACGGAAAATGGCGGCGATGTGGTGCTGGGCACGGCATTCATGCTGATCGGCGAAAACAGCCGCAATGTTGCCGAGCGCGTGAAACTGAAACTGGCCGAGGTACAGAAAAGCCTGCCCGACGGCGTGAAGGCCGTGCTGGTGTATGACCGCACCCGGCTGGTGGATGCCACCATCGCCACCGTGCAGAAAAACCTGCTGGAAGGCGCCCTGCTGGTGATTGCCGTGCTCTTCGTATTTCTCGGCAATTTCCGCGCGGCACTGATTACCGCCGCCGTGATTCCGCTGGCCATGCTCATGACCATCAGCGGCATGGTGGGCAACAAGGTCAGCGCCAATCTCATGAGCCTGGGGGCGCTGGATTTCGGCATCATTGTCGACGGCGCCGTGGTCATCGTGGAAAACGCCCTGCGCCGTCTCGGCTTAGCTCATCATGGAAAATCACAGCACGGGCGGCAACAAGCGCTGACACGCGCCGAACGCTTCGAGGTGGTGTTTGCTGCCACCCGTGAAGCCCGCCAGGCCCTGCTCTACGGCCAGCTCATCATCATCGCGGTTTACCTGCCCTTGTTTGCGCTCACCGGTGTGGAAGGAAAAATGTTCACGCCCATGGCCATGACGGTGGTGATGGCCCTGCTGGCCGCCATGCTGCTGTCCGTCACCTTCGTGCCGGCAGCGCTGGCGCTTTTTGTCAGCGGCCCTGTGGATGAACGCGAAAGCCGGCTGATGGCCAGGCTGAAATCCGTCTATGCCGGCCTGCTGGAGTGGACGCTGGCGCGTCCGCGCCGGGTGCTGGCATCCGCGGTGATTTTCCTGCTGGCCTGCCTGCTGCTGGCCACGCGCCTGGGCAGCGAATTCATTCCGGGTCTTGATGAAGGCGATATTGCCTTGCATGCCCTGCGCATTCCCGGCACCAGCCTGAGCCAGGCGGTGGCCATGCAGGCGCAGCTGGAAGCCCGCATCAAGGCCTTCCCGGAAGTGGATCGCGTCTTTGCCAAAATCGGCACCGCCGAAATTGCCACCGATCCCATGCCACCCAATGTGGCGGATGTCTTCGTCATGCTCAAAGCGCGCAGTGCCTGGCCCGAGCCACGCAAGCCCAAGGCGGCGCTGGTGGCAGAAATCGGCAAGGCCATAGAAGAAGTGCTCGGCAGCAATTATGAAATCACCCAGCCCATACAGATGCGCTTCAACGAGCTCATTTCAGGCGTGCGCTCGGATGTTGCCATCAAGGTCTTCGGTGATGACATGGGCATGCTGTTTGCCACGGCGCAACAGGTCGAGCGCGCCATCAAATCTGTTGCCGGCGCTGCCGATGTAAAAATCGAACAGGTCACCGGCCTGCCCATGCTGACCGTCACGCTGAAACGCGAGGTGATTTCACGCTACGGCCTTGCCACACGCGATGTGCAGGACGTGATTGCCACGGCCATGGCCGGCAGCACAGCCGGACAGGTGTTTGAAGGGGACCGCCGTTTCGACATCGTGGTACGGCTGCCGGAAACGCGGCGCAATGATCTTGATGCCCTGGCCAATCTGGCGATTCCACTGCCAGCATCACGCAACGGACAACATTATGTACCGCTGCAGGAACTGGCCACGCTGGACCTTGCCCCCGGACCCAATCAGGTGAGCCGCGAAAACGGCAAGCGCCGTGTCGTCGTCACCGCCAATGTGCGTGGCCGCGATATAGGTTCATTTGTCAGCGATGCGCAAAGCCGTGTCGAGACAAGCGTGAAATTGCCGGAAGGCTACTGGCTGGGCTGGGGCGGGACGTTTGAACAATTGCAATCCGCCAAGCAGCGTCTGCTCATCGTGGTACCACTGGCCCTGCTCATCATCGTCGGCCTGCTTTATGCCAGCCTCGGCAATCTCAGGGACGGTCTGCTGGTTTTCTCCGGCGTGCCCCTGGCACTGACCGGTGGCATTCTTGCGCTCGCCTTGCGTGGCATTCCGCTGTCCATTTCCGCTGGCGTGGGTTTTATCGCGCTCTCGGGTGTAGCGGTGCTGAACGGACTCGTCATGGTGTCGTTCATACGACAGCTGCTGCAGCAAGGCCGCGGGCTGGACGCTGCCATACGTGAAGGCGCCCTCACGCGTTTGCGTCCCGTGCTGATGACCGCACTGGTGGCATCGCTGGGTTTTGTGCCCATGGCACTGGCTGTTGGTGCCGGCGCGGAAGTGCAGCGTCCGCTGGCCACGGTGGTGATAGGCGGCATTCTTTCTTCCACCCTGCTCACCCTGCTGGTCCTGCCTACGCTCTACCGCTTTGTGTATCGCAGACGGGTGTGATGCCCTGATAAAAAAGCCGGACACTCCTGTCCGGCTTTTCCACAACAACCCACGCCTATTCACGACAACCCACGACGCCTATGGCTTGCGTGGCGAATGGCAGCTGCACTGCGCCCCGGCGGCCGCCTGCATGAGGTCCTTGAGGATGCCGCAGTCGGCAGCGCGCCGGTGCACATCGCATTGCGAGCGCAGCGATTGCAACTGCGCCTCCAGTTCAGCCAGTTGCTGCTGTTTTTCCCGAACCTGCTCCAGGTGCCGGTCCAGAATGCGGTTGATGTCGTCGCAGTCCGCTTCCGGCTGGGTGGAAAGTTCAAGGATGCGCGCCACTTCCTCCAGGCTCATGTCCAGCTCGCGGCAATGCCGTATGAAACGTATGCGCTCCACAGAGTAGTCGGGATAGCTGCGATAGCCGTTGGCCATTCGTATGGGCGCCGGTAACAGTCCGATTTTCTCGTAGTAGCGCAGGGTCTGCGTATCCACCCGGGTGAGGCTGGCGATTTCACCAATCTTCATGAGGCTTGACCTTATAGCAGCTGCAAGGTTTGGAATGGCACCATAAACCCGGGAATCAACCCCTGTCGATGAGGAAATCTTCATGGCCTGTTGTGATCACGACAGCTGCTCAAGCACAAGCAAACCCGTGGTGGATGTGCGCTACCGCCGCATCCTCATGCTGGCCCTGATACTCAATGCCCTCATGTTCGGCGTGGAAGTGGTGGCCGGCTCAGCCGCCGGCTCCAATGCCCTTCTCGCCGACGCCCTGGACTTCCTGGGCGATGCCGCCAACTACGGCATCAGTCTTTTCGTACTGGGCATGGTGCTCACGATGCGGGCCTGGGCCGCCCTGCTCAAGGGCATCACCATGGGCCTCTTCGGCCTCTGGGTGCTGGGCAAGACATCCTGGGACATTTTCCACGGCGTAACACCTGAAGCCTTCACCATGGGCGTGGTGGGTGCACTCGCACTGGCCACCAATCTTTCCGTGGCCTTCCTGCTGTATCGCTACCGCACGGGTGACAGCAATATGCAGTCGGTATGGATATGCAGCCGCAATGACGCCATAGGCAATATCGCCGTGATGCTGGCCGCCGTGGGCGTAAGCTTCACCGGCAGTGCCTGGCCCGATATCGCCGTCGCTTTCGGCATGGCCCTGCTCGCCCTTTCCGGAGCGGCGCAGGTCATCAGGCAGGCGCGCACGGAAATGAAGATGCAGCCGGCATGAACAATATTTCCGTAAGCGCGGCCTTCAATATCGAAATGCAGCTCATGCACGCACATATCACCGCTGGAGAACATGACGCTGCTTTTTCCCGGCTGGAGCTCGCTCACATTCTCGGGCAAAGAAATACCTGGCGGCATACGCAAGTGCATGTGGGGATACTGCGACTGGACTGGCAACACCGTGATGCGCATGAGGTGTTCGGGCAAATACTGTGTATTCCCGCCGCATTGCTCTTCTCGAGAATATGGGTGCCACTGGGCAATACCGGTTCAGCGCCACCCAGCCCATGCTTGTACGGGGCGATCTGGCCACCATCCTTGCAGGCCGGCGAGCCCTCTCTTGAGTGGCCATACTCCCTATCGCGTGTTGCCGTAAAAATATTCGCCCTGCTGACAGGTGCACTCGCACGGCAGTCAATCGAAGGGAAAATCCGGGTGCTATAAATCCGGAAATCCTCAAGTACAGGGCGGCATCATGTCGACCATCAGCAATCCCTTCACGACCACACTCTCCCGTCCCCTGCGCCAGTACGACTACGGTTTCTTCGGCCCGGACTCACCGTCATGGAAGGTGTGGACGCATCCGACGGCCGCCATCGGTTTCCAGCGTGCCGTGGTGCTTGAGCACTTTGATCCTTTCCTGACAGCGGGTGCCGCCGACCAGGCCGGCATCTACAAAGACCCGCAAGGACGCCTTGACCGCACCTTCGCCTATTTCCTGCTGGTTGCCCTGGCGGATTCGCGCACCGTTATCGAAGCCTCCGAATTCCTGATGAAAATCCATGCCCGCGTCACCGGCATAGAACCCGTGAGCGGCAAACGCTATGCCGCCAATAATCCGGACTCACAACTCTGGATTCATGTGACCGGCTGGCAATCGGTGTTGAAAGCCTACGAAATGTACGGGCCGGGAAAACTCTCGCCAGAAGAGGAAGACCAATACTGGAAGGAGTGTGCGATTGCCGCCGAGGTGCAAACCTGCCGGCAGGAAGATGTGCCGAAAAGCCGTGAAGAAGTCCGCGCCTATTACGCCCGCATTCGCTCCACATTGTGCGTGACGGAGCGTGCCCGTCGGGGCATGGAACATCTGCTGCGTCCGGCACGGGCCGATGTGGGCATACAGCTTTCCGTCGTGGGCAATCTGATTGCACTGGCCACCATCGCCACCCTGCCGCGCTGGATGCGCGAGCTCGGGCAGATTGACCAGCCCCGCCTTGTTGATCGCCTGATACGGCCGATTGCCCGCGTGCTCGTCCTGCTTTCAAGCCCGGTCTCCGCCAGGATCACACTGCTGGGCATGGCTACACCGCTGGCCAGCAAAATCCTGGCACAGCACTTCAGGTCAGGCGCACCGGAAAAATCCCTCATCCTGTCTCCGGCCCAAGCCCGTGAACACTATGGTGAAGAGGCCAAGCGCGCTGCCGCTGAACAGCACGCGCAAGAGAAGTTATTGCACGCCGGCATATGACCGGGCTGGCCGTATCACATACCATGAGGCCAACCCACCGAAATGGCAGCGACATGCCCCATGGCCAATCAGCGCAATGTGCCGACCTCCCCCATTCCAGCTTCTGATGCCGGCATCTTTCTCTGGATGACCTATCAGGCCATGCAGAAGGCCGGACTGGACTGTGCCACCATTTTTGCCAGCGTGAACCTGCCCGATGCGCCGCCTGATCCGCAGACCCGCCGTGAAAACTCCACCCAAAAACGTTTCTGGGATGCCGCTGAACGCAGCAGTGGCGATGCCGACATCGGCCTGCATATCGGCGGTCTCATGCCGCCGTTTCGCGGACAGGTGCTGGAATATCTTTTTCTCAGCAGCCCCACGCTGGAAGATGGCCTGCTGCGCGCCATCCGTTATCACCGTCTGCTCACGGATGCCTTCCAGCTGGAGCTGACGCAGGAAGGCGACACCGCCATGCTGCAGGGCTTCACGCATCCCGTACGGCATTATCTGGAATGCGCGGTCTCTGTTTTCCTGCATTTCCTGCGGCATGTGACCGAGGGTGAATTCCGTCCGCAGGAAATCTGGCTGACGCATGCACAGGGCGCTGCTACCTCCGACTACGAAAAAATCTACGGCTGCCCGGTACGTCTTGGCATGCCGCAAGGCGCCATACGGTTTCCGGTCGCGCTGCTGCAACGCCCCTCTCCGGCCGCAGAACCGCAACTGCTCGCCATGCACGAAGCCCTGGCCACGCAACGTCTCACCGATCTGGAGCGCCTCGATCTGGTACGCCGCATAGAGCGCGAACTGGGCAGCCTGCTGGAACGTGGCGATATGTCGCTGGAAACCGTGGCCGCCCGTCTTGGCCGCAATCCCCGTACCCTGCGTGCGGATCTCGCCCAGACCGGCAGCAACTTCAATGATGTGGTGGCGCGTTACCGTGAACGCCTGGCGCGCCGCCTGCTGAGTCGCACGCAGGAGCCCATAGACCAGATCGTCTATCTCACCGGCTTTTCCGAGCCCTCGGCCTTCACCCGCGCCTTCAAGCGCTGGACCGGCGAAACGCCGGGCGATTATCGCCGTCGCACCCAGGCCGGTGATCCCGCCTGAAACCGGCTTGATTCCCGCGGCATGAAGACCATGCCGCCGCAGTCAATCCTCCCGCTGCCTGCCGCCGCATACTGTGCGCACGTTTCGCAAGGCAGTCGCGGAGGAAAGCAATGGCGCAGGCCCAACCCCCTTTCTGGACAAACTGGCTGGACAAATCCCACGCCGTCAACGGTCAGCCCGTGGTGGCGCCCCTGCGCCTCGAACCGCATATCCCGAATCACACCGTCCACTTCGGCATCATGCTGCCCGGCCTGCCCAAGCCCTACCGCTTTCTCAACATCATCACCGTCATCGGCCAGCCACGCGCGGTGATTTTCAGGAATGCGCACCTCATACGCACCACGGACAACGACACCGCCAATCTGCTGATCGGTACCGCGACCGGCAAGCCGGATTATTTCAGCGGCTACAGCGTGCAACAGGATTGCGATCTGGCCGCCGATGGCAGCCATCTGCGCTTCGGCCAGGAACTGGTGCTGGAAGGTCGATATCCGGATTTCAAAGTACGCGGGCAACGCGACAATTTCCGTTTTGAACTGGTGCTGAAAGCCACGGACAAGATCGCGCATTTCGCCAGAATGGTGGGCGGGCTTTACGATCACTGGTCCATACTCTGCGAATATCAGGGCCACCTTGAACAGGATGGAAAAAAGACGGCCGTAAATGGCCTTTGCACCTATGAATATGCCAGGGCGAGCAATCTTCCCCTGCCTTTCCGCTTCTTCTCCTACCAGATCATCAATGTGGACAAGCGCACACAGGTGTTGCTGGTCGTTGTACTCGGGCCTCTGGGCATGCCGGTACAGCGCCGGGTTTATGTGCGCTCGCTGGACAATCATGGCGGCATCTATTCACGCGGCTTCGATTTCACCGTGCATGAATACGAAGCCCGGCCTGTGCTGTCTCCCGAAGGTGTGAGCATGCGCCTGCCGCGCCGTTTTTCCTGGCAGGTACAGGATGACGAGGGCCGCGAACTTATTGTCATCGAGGGACAGGCCAATGCCGATTTCCAGTACGGCATGGCCGCCGGCTATGCCGGCAGCTACGGCTATCAGGGCCGCTTCAAGGGCCGGCCCATACAGGGCACCGGCTATATCGAATACATCGACTACCGCTGAAAGGAATTTTCCATGCTCGGCTTTCCCATTGCCCTTTTCACGGTCAACGCCTTCGAGTGGTATGCCCACAAGATCTGGCTGCACGAATACCCTTCAAAGCATCGCAACAGCCCCTTCTTCACGCATATCCGTCATCACAAGCGGGCACGCCTCAATGGCTTCCATGACGAGGGCTATCGCAACTCCATGTGGCAAGACCAGGAAATGTTCAATGAGAAAGTGGCGCTGATAGGCCTGGCCGGCGCATCCACCGTACTGCTGCCTGTCGCACCGTTTTTCGTGGCCGGCATGTATTACGGTGCTTGGAATTACTGGTCAGTGCATGCGAAGTGTCATCTCGACCCGGAGTATGCGAAGAGCCGTATTCCCTGGCATTACGACCACCACATGAATGCCAGCCAGGATGCCAACTGGTGTGTCACCCGTCCCTGGTTCGACTACATCATGGGTACCCGCGTGATTTCCGATCCCGCCATTGCCGAAACCAATCCGCTGGGCATCAAGCTGCCGAAGTTTGTGGAAAAGCGCGTCAACCACGTGGCGCGTCGCCTGCTTCCCAAGGCCTATGCCCGCATCGATGCCAATTCAAGACAAGATGCCGAACAGCGCCAGCAAGGCATTGCACTGGCAGTGGCCGGAGTCGCCTGAGTCCGATGTCCTGTCGGCCATGAAAACCGGCAGGGCCTTTCCTCTCTGGCAGATACGCAGGAAGATGCAGCGTTACCCGGAGATTTCCATGGCCGAAAAACCATATGACACAGCCGAATTCCGAGCCCGTTATCGCGCGGGCATACACCCGCTCTACAACGCCTGGCTGCATGGCGGCTTTGTGCTGGCTTACGGCATTGCCTGCCTGATCTTCTTTGCCCGGCAATTACATGATGTGCAGCTGCTGGAGTGGCTGACGGTGCCGCTGGCCCTGGTCTTCTTCAACTGGGGCGAATACACCGTGCACAAGAATCTTGGCCATGAAAAGCACAAGCTCGGCGCCCTCTTCTACAAGCGCCATACCGGCGACCATCACAGCTTTTTTGTGCAAGGCCAGATGCGCTACGAAACTGCGCAGGACTGGCGCGTGATCTTCTTTCCCGCCTGGCTCATCGTGCTGTTCAGCATCGCCATGCTGGCAGCGTGGTGGGTGCTGAGCTTCATCAACGCAAACGTGGCGGCTCTCTTTGCCTTCACCCTGCTGGCCGGCTATCTCACTTATGAAATCTTCCACGCCTGCGAGCATCTGCCGGATGAACACCCCCTCGCCCGCCTGCCCTGGCTACGCCATATGCGCCATCTGCATGCTCTGCATCACCGGCGTGACCTGATGCAGCGCAAGAACTTCAACCTGGTGTTTCCGCTGACGGACTGGGTGAAGGGGACTTTGTATTGGGAAGAGCCCGGAGGCAGGAAGTCCTGAGCCATGCCACAAATGCTTTTTGCCACCTGACCTCTTCCCGGATCATTTCACAGCGACTCCTTTAAGCAGGGGCAGCAAATGACGGGAAGCCACCAGACGCAACTCTTCCCGGGTTTTCGGAGCAATCAGGCCACCTTGCGTAAGAAAGGTCGACTGCAGAAGGCGCAAAAGCAGCTCACCAGCAAAATCAGCATCCAGATGCGTAAACAACCCCTGTACCTGAGCCTGTCTGATATAGGCAGACACAAAGGGGGTACCGAACTCGACGATGGTATCGGCTTTCACGCTGAGATAAGGCAGCAGCCATTGAGGCTCCGTTTCCATCAAGCGCTGGATAAGCGGATGCTTCCTGACTCCGCTAACAACCAGGACAAAGGCCTCGATAAAGTGCTGCTCAGGATCTTTTATTCCCTTTATCTCTGCTTCTACCTGGCGAGCACTACGCAGGCATTCACGCAGAACAACAGCCTGGAAAAGGGCACTCTTTTCCGGATAGAGACGGTAGACCGTCATTCTGCCCAGGCCAGTGCGACGGGCCACATCATCCATGGTGGTCCGCCGCAAGCCGAACTCCAGATAAAGCTGCAATGAAACATCAAGAACACGTTTGGTGTTTCCGTCCAGGGCTTCTTCCTGAATTACGGTGGAGTCAGTTTTTTTTCTCATGATCATGCGTTTACAGATAGTGTTCGGGATGACGTCGTGCATTCC
>JASLCO010000146.1 GCA_030146505.1 Moraxellaceae bacterium | reverse complement strand
TCGGTCTGGAATTTGCCGAGATGGAAGAACATGAGCTCGAAGGGCAGCTTGTCGTCGCGCCAGTGTGCCTGCGAGGGCTTGAAGCGGATGTCGCGGTATTCGTCGTAGCTGAGCCGGCGCAGCGATTCCGGCAGTTGTGTCTGCGAGGGTTTCCAGGGCTTGGCGGCCAGTTCGCGGGCGCGGGCGGCCACGTCATCGGCCGAGAAGGCCTGGGCAAGGCCAGCCCAGGCCAGCAGCAGGGCCCCGGCAAAAAGCCGGCGGCCGTAGGCGGGAATCAGGGAAGAAAACGGGGATGGCATGCGCAAGGGTTCCGGGAGCCTGGAAAAGGCGGTTGCCGGAGCCAGAGCAAGCCCTGTGCCTATCTTGGAAACTGCTTATATATCAATGGGATGAGATGGATTTCGGGGCCGGCGTGTCGGGTTTTGGCGAAAATTGCCCGGGGAAACTGTTGGGCCGGGGCGACAGCAATTCCTGGATTACAGGTAACTTGTTGATTCATCGGGAGAAAATGATGTCGCTCTTTTGCGACATTGGTGCCGCTACAGGCCTGCGCGCCCGTCAGTCCAGCAAGGCTTCCTGTTGCAGGCGGGCCAGATTGGCCGCCGGCATTTCAAAGCCGAGATTGGTGCCGGGATTCATCACCAGCCCCACGCCAGGCCGTATCACTTTGAGCAGTTCGCAGAAGGCCACCGGCAGGGCAAGACCGAAGGCGGGGAATTCCACGGCCATGGGTACGGAGCGTTCGGGCGCGGTAAAGGCGGCGAGTACCGGCAGGCCCTGCGGATTGCCGAGCAGCAGCGGCAGGGCGCGGCCTTCCTGCAAATCACCGGGCCCGGGGTCCTTGTCGAGCAGGATGACCACCTCGCTGTCCAGCAGGGCATCCAGCAGTTCCGCCAGGCCGCGCTCGCCGCGCCGTACCGCGAAGAGCACGTCCTCAAAGGCATTGAGGGCGGATGAAAGATCGGGCGTTGCCATGTCAGAACACCTTTTTCATCACGCTGTCCGGCATCACCTTCATGCCCGGCATGAGCAGGCTCCACGGGAAGCGCGGCACGATCAGGCTCTTTTTCTTGCGCGCGAGGCCGTTGGCGATTTCTTTCGCGACTTTGGCGGGGCTGGCGGCAAAGGGGTATTTCTCCATGTTCGGGCCTATGTCCGTCTTCACGAAGCCGGGGTGCACGGCGCTCACGCTGATGTTCTTGCCGGAGAGCTCCATGCGCAGCGCATCCAGATAATTCGTGAGGGCGGCCTTGCTGGCGGAATACGCCGCGCTGCCGGGAATGCCGCGAAAGGCGGAAATGGAGGAAATGCCGGCGATATGGCCTACGCGCTGGGCCTTGAATCTTGCAACGGCGGTATCGATCACGGCGATGGCGCCCAGGAGATTGGTTTCGATGATGCGGCGGTCCTCGGCCACATTGCCGTCGCCGGCACGGCGCCAGCCCAGCACGCCGGCATTGGCGATGACCAGGTCAACATGGCCAAAGCGCTGCATCAGCTCACCCAGCACGGGGCCGACGCTGGCATTGTCGGTCACGTCCAGCGTGGTGGTTTCCACCCGCACATTGTGCGCGTTGCGGATTTCATGACCCAGCATGGTGAGGGCGTCTTCCGTGCGCGCCGCCAGGCCGAGATTCCAGCCACGGCTGGCGTATTCCCGGGCCAGGCTGGCACCAATGCCGCGCGAGGCGCCAACGATGATGACGGTGGGTGCAGCGCTCATGGAAAACTCCCGGCAGGCAAAAAGAGCACCGAGTTTAGCAGCGCCTGCGGCCAATGGGCTGGCCGGCGTGACGGCGGTCGCAAGCGGCGCCTCCAGGTCCGGTGCCGTAGTGGAAATGCACAATGGCAGCCCCTAGCCTGAGGCTCTGCCCAGGGCTCCAGTTGCCAGTATTTCAGCTACCCACGTTCCAGACCCTGGGTCCAAGAGGCGCAAACGGCGAAAGCCCTGAAGGAGAAAACCATGCACCGCGCCTATTCCGCCCTGCGTTTTTCCCTGCTGGTCTTGTGGGTCGCCCTTTGCATTTCCACTGTGCTGCTGCCACGCGCGGCCCAGGCACTGGACACGCTGCCGCAGAAAATCCTGGAACCGCATTTCGACGATCTCGACGGCATGGCCGGCCGCCGCACCGTGCGCGCCCTCGTGGCGTGGAGCAAGACCGACTATTTCATCCAGAAAGGCCGGCAGCGCGGTATTTCCTGGGAGTCTGCGCGCGATTTCGAAAAATTCCTCAACACCACGCTCAAGCGCGGCCGCCGTCCCATCGCTGTGGTGATGATTCCCGTCTCGCGCGACAAACTGCTGAGCTATCTCGCGCAGGGCCGTGGCGACATTGCCTTCGGGGGTTTCCGCGCCGTGGCGGGACGTGATGACGTCATGGATTTCTCCGCGCCCATCTACACCAATACGGCGGAAGTGGTGCTGCGCCACAAGGACGCGCCTGCCATCATCACGCCGGAATCCCTGTCCGGGAAAACGGTTTATCTGCGCCCGTCCAGCAGCTATTACGACACCGTGGCAGCCCTCAACAGCCGCCTGCGCGAAGCCGGCATGGCGCCGGTGAAAGTCGAGCCGCTGAACGAATACCTGGCGGATGAAGACATCCTGGAAATGGTGAACGCCGGCCTCATCCAGTACACGGTGCTGGACGATTTCCGCGCCCGGCTCTGGGCCGACATATTTCCCGACGTGGTCGGTGAGCTGGATGTGCCGCTGGTGCAGGGCCAGTCGATTGCCCTGGGCCTGCGCAAGAACACGCCGAAATTCAAGGCACTGGTCGACCGCTTCGTGAAGA
>JASLCO010000108.1 GCA_030146505.1 Moraxellaceae bacterium | reverse complement strand
GACATGCTGCTCTGGGATGGCTCCTGCATCGTGCATGAAGAATTCAAGGCGCGCGGCATCCTCGATCTGAAAAAGGTGTATCCGGATGCCGCCGTGCTCGTGCATCCCGAATCACCGGCTTCTGTCGTGGAAATGGCCGATGCCGTGGGCTCCACCTCGCAGCTGATTGCGGCGGCGAAAAACCTGCCCAACAAGCAGCTCATCGTTGCCACCGACAAAGGTATTTTCTACAAGATGCAGCAGGCGGCGCCCGGCAAGGAGTTCATCGAGGCGCCCACGGCTGGCTCGGGTGCGACCTGTCGTTCCTGTGCCCATTGCCCGTGGATGGCGCTGAATGCCCTGGACAATCTGGCGCATGTGCTGGAAACCGGCGATCAGGAAATCCATGTCGATCCGGCGCTGGGCCGCCAGGCCATCATTCCCTTGCAGCGCATGCTGGAGTTCACGCAGCGCTTGAAGATCGGCGGCAAGGGCAATGCCTGAGGGCAGCGTTACCCTGCCGGTGAATCAACACCATCAATGAAAAGCCCGCCGGCACATCGAGTGCCGGCGGGCTTTTCATTTCACCACGTCGCCGCGAATTACTGGTTGGAAATCACGATTTCCACGCGGCGGTTCTGCTGCCGTCCGGCAGCGGTCTTGTTGTCGGCGATGGGCTGGAAGCTGGCCTTGCCGACGGCGGTGATGCGTGAGGCATCAATGCCGGCCGACACCAGATAGTTCTTCACTGCCTCGGCACGCCGTTCCGACAGGGCCTCGTTGATCTCGAAGGTGCCGGTGCTGTCGGTGTGGCCTTCCACCGTTGCCGTGCGCTCCGGGTATTGCGAGAGAAAGGTGGCCAGCTTGTCGAGGTTATTTGCCGCACCGGCCTTGAGATCGGCCTTGCCGGGTGCGAACAGCACGTCGCCCAGCGTGACGACGAGGCCACGGTCCGTCTGCTTCGCGTTCAGCTCACTGATCTGCTTGCGCAGCATGTCGGCCTGGGCCTGGGCCATGGAGGCTTGCGCCTGGGCGGCCTTGGCATCTGCGCGTGCAGCCTGTGCTTCCGCCGTGCGTGCATCCAGCATCAACTGGTTGCGTTGCTCACCCAGTTCCTTGAACTGGGCCTCGGCCTGGCCTTGTTCGGCGCGGGCCTGGGCCTGGTCTATCTTGCTGTTGGCCAGATAGGTGAGCTGGTTGATGGTGGCTTTTTCCTTCTCGGCGGCCACGGCCTGTTCGGCGGCCGTGACGGCCCTGTCGGCTTCAAGCACGGCGGAGGGGGCGTATGCCGACAGCTGTGCATCTCCCTGCAGGGTTGCGAGCTTGCTCCGTGCCGCCTGGACATCGGGATTCGTCTTGGGCGTGGAGGCGCAGGCACTCAGCAACAGGGCGCTGGAAAGGATGCTGGCTGGTATCAGTATCAGTCTGCTCTTCATGATCAGTGGCCTCCTTTGCGGCTGATTTCAGACTGCAGCGAGCTGATGCTTTTCTGCAGTTCCTCCACGGCAGCACGGGTCTTGGCGGCATCGGACCGGGCCAGGGCCAGGTCGGCATCCGCCTGTGCCTGCTCGGCCAGGTTGCGGGCTTTCAGGTAATCCTTGGCAGTGACGGCTTCTTTGGCGGCGGCCAGCTTTTCACGTGCGTTAGTCACGTTGACCTGGGCTTCCAGTGGAATGCTGGCCTGATCGAGTTTGCTGACGGACTGCTCGGCTGTTTGCAGCTGTTCGCTGGGAACGGGAATGCTGCTGCAGGCGGCCATGCCGAGACACAACAGAGCAGTCGCCATGGCCCTTATGCCTTTCTCTCTCATGATTCCTCTCCTTTTGTAACGACGGAAGAAGATGACGGGAACGGGTCCGCATCGCCTTCTGACGGGACAGGATAGGTCAGGAAATGAAAAAGTGGTCGGTGGCTGGTGCTGGTGGAGGATGTCAGGACGGGTAGCTGGCAGGCTTGGCCGGCCTGTGCCGGGGTCACGGCAGTTCAATTTGCCCCGGTGATTTACATGCCTGGTGCGGTGAAAACACCGTCATTCCCGCATGAGCGGGAATGACGGTTCAAAAAGAGATGAGGATGGCTGGATACAAATCTCTTTCTTTGCACGCGCAGGCCACTTTGGGGTTGTGGCTGCCTGTCCGCTTATTTGGCGCTGGCGGCAGCTTTTGCCACTTCGGTGTTGAAGTCGCCTATGCCTTTGAGGGCGCCAGCCTTGTAGGCAGCGGGGTCGATGGTGAAGGTGTAGTTGGCGGAACTGCCGGTGATGCTGCCGGCGCCGGTCAGCAGGGAAAGCCCTTTGCTGAGGGCGTTGGCGGCGGTGGAGGTGGTGTCTTCCTTGCTCATCGTGCCGGCTTTTTCCGTGATGTTGGTGATGAAGGATTTGGTGACGACACCCGGCAGATTGCCGCCACCCATGCGGGTATGCGGTTTGCCCATCCACATGGCGCTGGCACTTTGCAGGTTCATGCCTTCACCGGTCTTGATGCTGGCCTCGATACGGTTGTAGCCGCTGTCTGTTTCTCCCCACACCTGCGGTGCCACGATGGTGTAGGTGGGAATGATGATGGTGGCATCAGTGAATTTGGGCTTGCCGAAGCGGATGAACTCGCTGAACTGGCCGCCGTTGAGGCTGTATTTGAAGACCTGTTCGTCGCTGGGCGCGGCGATGACATAGGTGTCGGAACTGCCCATGGGACTGTCGACGGGCATGCCCCAGGTCGAGTCGTTCTTTTCGCGGGAAGCGCTCTTGATGTAGTCGCGGTCCTTGATGTCGTTGTAGGTCAGCACGGTGTAGCCGGCAGTGCGCAGCTTGGCGACGAAATCGTCATAGGCCTGTCTGGCGATGCCCTGGGCCATGGCCTTGTCCAGGCCACTCACCTTGTATTTGGCACTGGCCTTGACCGAGTTGGCGTTGCCGCCGCCCACGGTGGACAGCGCGCTGCCCTGCTTGGACACGAAGACCTTGCCGTCCACGAGGAATTTCACATACAGCGACGGCACCACCACGACGTTGTTGTAGTCACGCAGATCCTGCGCGTAGCCGACATTCACGGCCATTTTCGGGTTGCCGGGGAGGGCTTGCGTGGCGGCAACGGCAGCAGCGTTCTGGCTGTTGGCGGCGCCGGCAGGGGCGTTGTCCTTGGCGGTATTGGACGCACAGCCGGCCAGCATGGCGACGAGGGCGGTGCTGACGCCGAGGGCGACGAGGTTTTTCTTGCCTGACATGGTTTGCTCCTTTTCCAAGAGGACGGCGCACAAGGCGTGCGCCGCAAAAAATTCCGCTGGCCGTTTTTCCGGCCGGGGCAGTGTAAGAAATGCAGGAAATCCCCATTACCCCTGAAGCAGGGTGATGGCCTGCCGCTCACACAGGGCGGCAGGCCATTCGGGGGACGGGTCAGGGCAGCAGGCGGAAATAGCCGCTGACGGGAACGAAGCGGTAGCGGTCACGGTCCCAGGTGATCGCGCGGAACTTGCCTTCGACGCTGGTGATCTTCTGGCTGCCGTCCTGCTGCACCTGCGTCACGGTGATCTCGCAGTCGCCGCCGCTGTTGCTGGAGTTGGACGGTTGCACGCCACCGCCGCTGCCGGCGCTGACGAGGACACCGCCCGTATTGGCAAAAAGGACCGCCGTCGTGCTGCCCGCCGCGCAGCCATGGCTGGAGCCGGCCGACAACGCTCCCTGGACAAGCACGCGCCAGCCCATGTTGGGATTCTCGGGGTCGGCCGGATAGGCATTGCGGCTGGCCACGAGATCCAGCCCGCTGTTGACGTAGCCGGCCAGGGCCAGGGTCTTGTTGGTGATGGCGATATTCTTCAGCTCGCCATTCACCTTGCCGATGATGCCGCTGCCGGTGAGCTGGGCGGCGAGGCTGTCGTCGTAGGCAGGCAGGGTACTGGTGCTGACGGAAACCTCGATGGTCTTGTTGCCGCTGGCCAGGTGCTGCACATCGCGCAGGCTGCCGTCGTTGTTCAGGAAAAGATTGATGACATCTTTCTTGTCGGTCACGCCATCACTGTTGATGTCGCTGCCGGCAAACACGGACAGTGCCCAGATGGTGTTGTCATCGGGACTCGAACCGCTGTCGCTGCGCCGGCTGACCTGCACACGGCTGATGCCGGACGGTGCCAGTGAAGGGCCGCCGTTGAAGGTCAGCGAGCCGTTGCTGCCGATGTCCAGCGTGGTCCAGGCGGGCGTGGCGGCGAGGATGTTGCGCGTGATGCCGTAGTTGCCGGCCAGGGCCTTGAGCGGCGCCAGCGGATCCGCGGCCTGCAGGTCGAGCTCGCCGGAACAGAAGGCCATGCGGGGAGAATTTGACTGGCCTTGCAACTGCACATTTTCCACGGCACCGGCGCTGGTGACGCCAAGCAGCATGCTGAAGCTTTCGGTCAGGGGCTGGCTGTGCACACCGTCGTTGTAGCTGATGCTGCGCCGTACTTCGTAAACCTTGCTGCCGGCATGTTTTGCCGACCATCCCGTGGCGTAGGGGTAGAGGCTGATGCCGGTGTTGTCATTGCTGCCGGCGCTGCCCGGTGTCAGCGTGATGGCCTGGCTGGCATTGCCGGGATTTTGCAGGCTGACGGCGCCGGTGCTGCCGTTGATGACCAGCTTGGCGCTCCAGGCCGCAGGTGTCGTGACGGAGCCGGTGATGCCCAGGGCTTCGCAGACGGGCCAGCCGTCCTGCGAGCGCAGGCCGCGCGGCGTGCCGAGGTCGCCGGGGCCGGTCAGGGTGGCCTTGGCATCGAAGAGATGGCTGCCGGCCAGTGCTTTGACGGCGGATGCCGGGTCAGTGCTGATGGATGTGGCGGTGAACTGGCCGAGGAAAGTGGAGCTGTCGTTCTTGAAGATGTTGATTTCGTT
>JASLCO010000399.1 GCA_030146505.1 Moraxellaceae bacterium | reverse complement strand
CTTCCCATAAGGCAAAAAAATGGATCAGAAAGAAAATTAATTGACTGGGATTGCTCATTCTTAAAGGTCTCAGATGTCGAGAGCCTAATTAAACGCAGGATACCCACAAAGCTACCTGAGATAGCAAAATATTTGCTTGATGGCGGTGAATACCTCTCCCCTTTCGAGCTTATTTTTCTTATGCCAATTCGCGCGTTAATAGAAGGGCGGAATGGTGGGATTCTAGATGTTAACCGCTATTTCTCGATTGGAAAATCATCGACAGCAGACATTCAGCTACAACTTGGTGGGCGTGAAAATAATAATATTTACACCCGATACGGTCAGACAGATAGTGATCGCTCAATGGAGCTGAAGCCACATTCTCTTCGCCACCTACAAAATGCCGAATTGTTCAGAGTTGGTGTTGCGGACACAATTATCACCAAGAGATTCAACCGACGTAGCGTGACTCAAAGCTATGTATATGACCATCGAAGCTTATCTGAAGACTTAGCCAACATTTGATAATGGCTCAGTTGAAGGCCTGTCCTCAGGGGCAGACGGTTGTTACTATGCCACAGAGACGATGCCTTCCTTTGATCCCTTATCTCTCAATGTTGACTGGATCGCCCTCCCATCAGGCTTAATGTACGATATTTTGAATATACCGAATCAAATTGAGGCACTTAAAAGACGTGTTTCGAGCGCGTCTGAATATGATTATGATCCACCGGAATTTGCGGAATTCTATTGGGTTCGCCAACGTGGTTCGGCCATATTAGGACTCGAGATTTCTAAAGTTGCCACCCGATTGCGAAAGTTTGCAAATCTGCCAGCAGCACGAGAGATTGAGGGAGAATTGTCGACCATCCAACTGCTACAAAAGCGAAAGGCTACTATTGAAAAGGCTCAGGCGGCCCATCAAACCAGACTAGGGAACATGCCTGCATCTTTCATCCCACCAAATAATCTATAACTTAGATTGGCGAGACGTAGACATGCTGCTTAAAGATGCAATTGCAGAGGCTCAAAACATCTCTGATATACTCTATAAACGTCGGGTTAGTCAGCATTTACGGATTAGGTTATCTGCCGCTTGCTTTGCTATCTCTCAACAACATCATAATTCTATCCTTCTGCTGCTTTCACAATCACCTCTTTACGATGCAACCAGCCATGCACTACTGAGGCCTTTGCTAGAGTCAGTATTCCGAGGATTGTGGCTTCGCCATGCGGCAACCGAAGCGCAAGTTGAAGAGTATGTGAAGCCTGGTCCCAAGCTAAGCATGGCTGACATGATGAAGGCCTTGGACAAAAAGATTGATATGAATGCCTATGAAGGCATGTATAAGAAAACTTGGTCAGTACTTTCTGGTTATACACATACCGGCGAGCTCCAGGTTCAGCGATGGCTGGTTTCCGAGCACATTGAGCCGACCTATACCAAAGAGGCTATTGCTGAGCTTCTAAGCTGGGCCAGCTTTGCGGCTCGCCTAGCATTCGAGAATATGCTGGAGATGTCTGAGGCGCCGCAAACTTGAGCATCCCTGGGGCGCACACCCCAAGTTCTCCCTGCCCGTATTGCTCGTTTCGCATGCGAAACGGCAGCGTCCACATGCAGCAGTCAAGTACCTAGGTCGTATGTAATTACGTTTACAAGTACCCCTGCGAGCAGCCCCTCCAAATTGAGCTGACCCTTGGCATTCAGCCGACGAAGCGACATTTTTTTCCTATCCGTCTCGATTCCCTAATCACTAGATATCGCAATTTAGAGTAGACGCTTCTTTTTCTATTTCAATGTCCTGAGACGGTTCACGACCGCCTCACCAATTTCCTCGCTCGACTGAGGGTTTTGCCCAGTGATTATCCGGTCATCGACCACAACATAGGAGGTAAAAGGCAACAAGGCCTTCTCATAGCTGGCACCACGATTGACCAGTTCGTCCTGCAGCATGAAAGGCACTTGGCTTTTAATCCCAGACAGGAATTCCTCTGCCGCCGAGAACCCTGTCACCTTCCTGCCTGCAATCAGCGGCTTTCCAGTTTCGTCCTTTAAGGGCAGCAGACCCGCCACTCCGTGGCAAACCGCCGAGACAATGCCGCCCTGCCGATAGATCTGTTCGCTGATCGTCTTCAGGGACTTGTTGTCCGGAAAATCCCACATAGTCCCGTGGCCGCCGGTAAAGTAAATCGCCCGGTAATTCGCTGGATTCACCGCATCAGGTGCAAGCGTGTTCTTCAACCGCGCCATGAAAGCCGGGTCGGCAAGATGCGCCCGCGCCGCATCATCCATATAGAGGCCTTTAAGGCTGCGCTCGTCCAGCGGCACCTCGCCTCCGGCCGGACTCACAAAATCCATCTGCCATCCCGCAGCCCGGGCGACATCATAGAAATGCGTCAGCTCGGTCAGCCAGAGCCCGGTCTTGTCCGTGCGGGAGGGGTACCGGGAGTGGTTAGTCATGACCACCAGGATTTTTCCACCAGATCGCGTCGCACTCATGTCAGCCTCCTTTTCACTGGCCTGGATATAAGCGGCCGGCAGCAGTGCCCACACAAGAGCCATGACCCAGGGGATAAAGCTAGAACGTCTCAGCATGATGACTTCTCCTGACTTTTATACAGGGGTACAGGCAGGTTCAGCACCAGTTGCGCATCCCTGACGACATCAAAACGGATAGGGGTGAAGGCGCCCAGGCCGTCCAGCAGTTGACTCAGCGGTCCGCCATGCCTTGTCAGCGTGACCTGGCTTGGAAAAAGCTTTTGCGCAAACGACAGCGTATTGGCCTGTACCGAAGTCTGCTGCCATACCCCGTCCACCTGGTGGATCATGGTGCTGGTGACGAAATGCGATTGCGACGGCACCTCCCGGAAAACCGGCCTGGGTGCCGTCAGGGTCAGGTCCGGCTTTCCGTCAGGCCTTGTTGCTATACCCGCGTGAATATTTTCGCCCAGCTGGACATCGATGGAGCTGCGCCATTTCGGTAGCTGGTAACCCTGCACGCCACGCAGCCTGGCAATCTCCGTACTCACCGGCAATGCCAGTACATGCGCATGGAAGCTTCGACGGCGCATGGCATCCAGCAATTCCAGCAAGTGCGGGCCGCGCGCACCGGGACGGCGGATGACCACCGCCACAGAGACCTCATCGTAGGGATCGTTGTCGCAGACGGCATAAGAGAAAAAAGTCAGCGCTACCAAGCCGTAACCCGGGAAAGGCTGTAGCGGCTCCAAAGGCTGGGGCAGCGCCGCCCGCAACCTGCCCAGGGGCGCCAGCATGAGCAACTGCACATTGCTGCTGCGATAGTAGAAATTCGGCGCCCAGATTTTCCCGACCCGGGAATCGCGCTGCTGCTTGGGAATGCGGCGGAACCAGTCGACATTTCCCGCTGCCGGGTCCTTAGCGACCTCGTCAAGATCCGGATTCATGCGGAAGCGGTCATAGTAACCACCAGCCGGCACCTCGACTGTCTGCGTACCGAACTCAACCTGCGTCATCTGCGTACTCATATTCAGGGACCTTGCGAAGGGATGTCAGCTCAACGGCCGGATGCCTGCGCCATCCGGCGCCGGTACCA
>JASLCO010000077.1 GCA_030146505.1 Moraxellaceae bacterium | reverse complement strand
AGAACAAATGATGCGGCCTGCATCGGCAACAGGGTCCGGCGACTTTCCCGAGAGCAGTGCTCGCCGCTCCAGTGCTGTCAGCTCGCGCCCCATCAGACCCGCCAGCCAGCTGCGTTCCGGCAAGGCCACATCAGGGCCGATGAAGCACACGGCTTGCAGGCAGCCATCGATCATCACCGCACGGCGATAAATACGGCGGCCGGCATCCACGTACTCCAGCGTTTCAGGTACCACGGCTGTTTCCCTGATCGGCAGCAAAGACCTAAGCAATTCGTTTGCCAATTCCGCACGATCCTCTGGTGCATTTTCTCCAGCGAGCTCAAAACGCCAGAATTTCTCGCCTCTTACGGCCACGGCATAGTCAGCAGCAGGCAAAGGCAGACGCACCGTGGACAGCACAAAGCCATGCCACGACGCCTCAAAACGGCGCACGCGCACCGGCGTGTGCTTGTTCTCGGGCTGGCCCGAGACCGGATCCACCACCGGATTCACCAATGCCCCCACACGCGATGAACTGGTGAGCACGCCGGTCCAGTGCATGGGCATGAAAACGGTGCCTGGCGTCTGGTCCGTGGTGATCTGCACTCGCGCGCGCGCCAGGCCCCAGCGACTTTCCAGCTCCACCACCTCACCCGGCAGGATGCCGTTGGCCACGGCATCGTCCGGATTCATGGCGCAAAAAGGCTCGCCGATATGTGCCAGCAGTTTTGCCGTGAGACCGGTACGCGTCATGGTGTGCCACTGGTCGCGGATGCGGCCGGTATTCAGCACGAAGGGGAATTGCGCATCAGGCGCATGCACCGGTGCGCGCGGCGTCAGCGCGAGGAAGCGCGCACGGCGATCCGGCGTGAAGAAACCACCTTGGGCAAAAAGACGGGCAGTGCCCAGGCTTTCACCTCGACGGCGCGGCCACTGGAAAGGCACAAGGCTTTCATAGTCTTCGGCGCTGATATCTGCACAGGAGCCGATATCGAAATCACGCAGGCCATGCCCGGCATCGTTTTCATGAGCGGACAGTGCGGCATGCTCACGAAAAACATCTGCAGGATGCTCATAGGAAAAACTCTGCACATGCCCCATGCGCCTGCCGACTTCCGCCAGCGCCCACCAGTCCGGACGCGCCTCGCCCGGCACCGGCAGGAAAGGCCGCTGGCGGGAAATGCGGCGCTCGGAATTGGTCACCGTGCCGTCTTTCTCTCCCCAACCCAGGGCCGGCAGCTTCACATGCGCAAGGCGCGTGGTATCGGTGTCGCTGATGCAATCGGACACCACCACCAGTTCACAGCTCTTCAGGGCCTCGCGCACACGATCGGCATCGGGCATGGAGACCACGGGATTGGTGGCCATGATCCAGATGGCCCTGATTTTTCCACTGTGCACGGCCTCGAACATGTCCACGGCCTTGAGACCGCCACGACCGGCAATCACCGGCGACTGCCAGAAGCCCTGCACGCACTCGCGGTGCACGGAATTTTCGATATCCATGTGCGCGGCCAGCATATTGGCAAGGCCGCCGACTTCACGTCCGCCCATGGCATTGGGCTGGCCGGTGAGCGAGAAAGGACCGCTGCCCGGCTTCCCGATGCGACCCGTAGCCAGATGGCAGTTGAGAATGGCATTCACCTTGTCGGAGCCGGCCGAAGACTGGTTCACGCCCTGCGAATACAGCGTCAGCGTGCGCGGCGTGGTGGCAAACCAGCTGAAGAAGCGTTCCAGATCCAGCGCATCCACACCGGTGTCATATGCCAGCGTCGTGATATCGCTTTCACTGGCGCGGGCCGCCACCAGCGCTTCATCAAAACCATTGGTGCAGGAGCTGATGAAATCGCTGTCGATGGCGCCGCGGGCCGAGAGATTGGAGAACAGGCCGTTGAAAAGGCGCACGTCTTCACCCGCCTTCACCGGCAGGAAAAGATCGGCGATATCGCAGGTGGCGGTGCGGCGTGGATCAATCACCACGATGCGCATGCCCGGGCGCTTTTCCTTCGCCGCTTTCAGGCGCTGGAAAAGAATGGGGTGACACCAGGCCGTATTGGAGCCCACCAGCACCACGAGATCCGCCAGCTCGACATCTTCATAGCTGTTGGGCACGGTGTCCGAGCCAAAAGCGCGCTTGTGGCCGGCCACGGAAGACGACATGCAAAGGCGGGAATTGGTATCGATATTGGCCGAGCCGATAAAGCCCTTCATCAGCTTGTTGGCGACGTAATAGTCCTCGGTCAGCAGCTGGCCGGACACATAAAAAGCCACGGCATCCGGACCATGCTCGCGGATGACGCGGGCAAAACCGTTGGCCACATGATCCAGGGCGTCATCCCAGCTGGCGCGGGCGCCATGGATTTCCGGGTGCAACAGGCGGCCTTCCATATGCACGGTCTCGCCCAGGGAAGAACCCTTGACGCAAAGACGGCCGAAATTGGCGGGATGGTTTTCATCGCCGGCAATGCTCACCGTGCGCGCAGCCACATCCGTGACGGTGGCTTTTACGCCACAACCCACGCCGCAATAAGGACAGGTCGTGCTGACAGCAGGCAACGCGGCACTGCTGATATCAGAAACTGGCAACCTGCTCATGCTCTACTCTCCCGAACAACAGGGATTCACGCATGGATGCCACGTCGCTTTGCTCACGAATCAGATCGAAGTACCAGCTACTGTCGTTGGTATCGCCGTACAGGACTGAACCGATAACGCGATCGTTCTTGATCAGCAGGCGCTTGTACACGCCACCAACCGGGTCGCGCAGGATGAGGGATTCGGCATCGGCATCGGTAAAATCACCGGCGGAATAAAGGCTGACGCCGCTCACCTTGAGGGTGGTGGCAGTGGCGCGTTGCACGAAACGGGAAACGCCCATTCCTGCCAGATGGTTGGCACAGACCCTGGCCTGCTCGAAAAGTGGCGCCACCAAACCGAAAAGCGCACCACGGTGCTGCACACATTCGCCCACGGCATAGATGCAGGGATCGAAGGTCTGCAGGGTGTCGTTGACGAGGATGGCCTTGTCCACCTGCAGGCCGATTTTCCTGGCCAGGCTCACGTTCGGGCGTATGCCCACTGCCATCACCACCATGTCGGTGGGCAGCTCGCTGCCATCCTGGAACCTGAGTTTGTCTATACGGGTGCCGTCTTCGCTGTGCACGATTTGCGCTGTCTGTGCGCCCAGACGGAATTTCAGGCCGCGAGCCAGCAGCGATTCCTTCAGGAAGCCCGCAGCCTCTGCATCCAGCTGGCGGTTGAGCAGGCACGGCGCTTCATGGATCACGGTCACGTCCATGCCCTGCCGGAGCAGGCCATTGGCGGCCTCCAGGCCGAGCAGGCCGCCACCGATGACCGCAACACGCTTCTTGTGTGCCGCGGCCGCCACCATGCGGCTTACATCCTGGATATCGCGAAAACCCACCACGTCGGGATGCTGGTGACCGGGCAGCGGCACGATGAAGGGTACCGAGCCGGTCGCCAGCAGCAGACGGTCGTAATGCAGCACGCGACCATCATCAAGCAGCACTTCACGCTGCTGGCGGCGCACACCGGTCACGGTGAAACCGGCCAGCAAGGTGATGCCACGTTCGGCATACCAGCTTTCCGGGTGGGTGACGATATCGTCGAATTTCCTTTCGCCGGCCAGCACCGGCGACAGCATGATGCGGTTGTAGGCGCCACATTTCTCACTGGAAACAACGGTGATGTCATAGGCATCCGGGGCAAGTGCATGCAGCTCCTCAACCGTCCGTATGCCAGCCATGCCATTACCGACAACTATCAGCTTGCGCTTCATGAATGGGCGGGCCTTGTCTCGTGATTGCTGACAGGCATTTAGCAACCGGCATGCCAGCAACCCTGCCGATTCCCCGAAACGGCCGCGCATACGGGCTTGCGCAAAGGCATCGCATTGCGGTTCCGGCCTGCCACGTCATGCACGCCTGGTCCCCAGGCACGCCCCTTCATGCAGCAAGAAAATTCCACACGCCAAAAAATCGCACCAAATGCGCGCCCGCTGCCCTTCCCGCGACTACATGCATCACGGCAAACCACGACAGCGGGTGCTGGCATGTCACTTGCAAAATCCGCCCCGATCATCGCAAGGCGCAACAGCGCGAGCGGCAACAGGAAATCCGCTCGGGAATGCTCCTGTTACCGACGTCGGAGTACTGTCATGTCATCACCCGCTTTTCCCTTGTTCAAGACATCCGAGCCCCGGATACGCCTGCTGCATTTCACCTGGCTGGCCTTCTTCATCACCTTCCTGATCTGGTTTGCGCATGTCTCGCTCATGCCCATGATCAAGGTGTCCATGCATCTCACCGATGCCCAGGTGAAAGCCTTCCTCATCCTGAACGTGGCGCTCACCATTCCGGCGCGCATCCTCATCGGCATCCTCGTGGACAAATACGGTCCGCGCATGAGCTACAGCATCCTGCTCGCTGTCTGCGGCGTTCTCTGCCTGGGCTTTGCCGCGGCGCAGACATTCGAGCAGCTGGCGGTCATGCGCTTCCTGCTCGGCTTTACCGGCGCCGGTTTCGTCATCGGCATACGTCTGGTGAGCGAATGGTTTCCGGCACGTGAAGTCGGCATTGCCGAAGGCATTTATGGCGGCTGGGGCAATTTCGGCGCGGCGATTGCCAAGATAGGCATGCCGGTACTGGCGGTGAGCGTGTTCGGCGGTGAATTCGGCTGGCGCTATGCCATTGCCACGGCCGGCATGATTGCCATCGTCTATTCCGTGATTTTCTACCGCAATGTCAACGACACGCCGAAGGGCGCCACCTATTTCAAGCCGAAAAAGGCTGGCGGCCTGGAAGTCACCAGCAAGAGCGATCTGGCTTTCTACCTCTGCGTGAACCTGCCGATCTACCTCATCCTGTATTTCCTGGCATGGCGCCTGTCGCCGGCCGGTCTCAAGATCATTTCCCAGGAATTCACCTGGGCCTGCCATGCCATTGTCAGCGTGCTCATGGTCTGGCAATCGTGGAAAATCTGGCAGGTGAACAAGCACCTCCTGACCACCGAAGTGCCAAAAGCCCAGCGCTATAAATTCAAGCAGGTCGCCATTCTGGATATCGCCTACATGGCCTGCTTCGGTTCGGAAATCGCCGTGGTGTCCATGCTGCCCATGTTCTATGGCGAGACTTTCCATCTCTCTCCCATGGCCATGGGTCTCATGGCCGGCTCCTTCACCATCATGAATATTTTTGCGCGACCGCTGGGCGGCCTCATTTCCGATCGCATCGGCCGGCGCCGTGTGCTGGTGACCTGCCTCGCCCTGCAGACCATGGGCTATATGCTGCTCTCCAATGTGAATGAAGCCTGGGGCATAGCCCTCGCCGTGGCGGTCACCCTGGTCACCTCCGTATTCGTGCAGGCCGCCTGCGGCGCCGTCTACTCCATCGTGCCGCTGATCCAGCGCCGTATGACGGGCCAGATTGCCGGCATGGCCGGTGCCTACGGCAATGTCGGTGGCGTGCTCTTCCTCACCGTGCTGTCTTTCGTATCGCCGCACGGTTTCTTCCTCGTTATCGCCGGCATGTCCGCCCTCGCCTTTGTCGCCGCCAATTTTGTCGACGAACCCAGGGGCCATATGGTGGAAGTGGACGAGCACGGCAATGTGCAGATGATTGCGGTGGAGTGAAACTCCACCGCAATCATCCCCGCGAAAGCGGGGATTTCCATGAAAGCGCCTTCGGCTCGTGAAACGTGAAACGTGAAACGTGAAACGTGAAACGTGAAACGTGAAACGTGAAACGTGAAAC
>JASLCO010000025.1 GCA_030146505.1 Moraxellaceae bacterium | reverse complement strand
ACATTGGAGTTCTCGCCGATGGTGATGAGGTCGCAGTCGCCGCGCACCACGGCGTTGAACCAGATGCTGGCATTGTTTTCCAGCACCACGGAACCGATGACATCGGCGGAGTCGGCGATGAAGAAATCACCGCGGGTTTCGAGACGGCGGTCGCCGAGGGAATAACGCATGATGGCCTCTTTGAATCATGAATCGTGGCATTGCTGAAGGTCGGGCTTCAAACCGCAGGAAATACCGCAGGACAAAACCGGGCACCTAGCCGCGATGCTTGTGTTGCTCGTGAGCACCCGCCGGCGGCGGCGCGATGATGGAAGATGGCCACTGGAAATCTATCTCGTGGTCGTAGGCCCGCTTCATGAGGTCCACGATCATGAAGGCGGTCAGGCCCCAGATCACGTAGTCCTCGAAATTGAAGCTGGGTACGGTGAATTCCTGGCCCCGGAAACGGAACTTGTGCGTGTAGGACGGTTTCTCGTTCAGGAAGTAATCCACCGGCACGCGGAAGATGCTTTCGATCTCGTCCGGATTACCCACCAGCGGCACATCACCCGGCACCATGCCCACGAAAGGCTGCACGCGCAGGCCCACACGCGAGGTGAAGGTATCCATCTCTCCGATGATTTCCACCCGGTCCTCCGGCAGGCCGATTTCCTCGCGGCTCTCGCGCAGGGCGGTGGCCACGATGCTGGCATCGGTGGAGTCGCGCTTGCCGCCGGGGAAGGCCACCTCGCCGGCATGCGATGTCATATGGCTGGCGCGGCGCGTGAGGATGATTTCCGGCCGCATGGTATCGGTCACCGGAATCAGCACGGCGGCATCCACATGGTCGGGCATGGGGCGGTAGTGCAGCAGCCTTTCCCTGAGCTGGGGCAGGATCAGGATATTGTTGTTGTCTGGCATGGGAGACGAGTGTACTCACTCCGGCCGACCGCCCCAAGCGGCTTGAACGGCCAGCATGGGTGCGCCTTGTCACAGGCTCGTCACTTTCAGGCCCGTGCCGGCCCGCCCTATACTGCCGCCTCGCCCTCCCCGCCCGAGATCACCCATGAATTTCTGCAGCCAGTGCGGCCAGCCCGTCGTCCACAAGGTTCCCGAAGGCGACAGCCGCCCGCGCCACGTCTGCGAGTCCTGCCATACCGTGCATTACCAGAACCCCAAGATCGTCTGTGGCTGCCTGCCCGTATGGGAAGACAGGGTGCTGATGTGCCGGCGCGCCATTGAGCCGCGCCGCGGCTACTGGACACTGCCGGCCGGCTTCATGGAAAACGGCGAGACCACCCCGGAGTGCGCCGCCCGCGAAACCTTCGAGGAAGCTGCCTCGCCCGTGAACATCGGCGAGCTTTACGCCGTCTTCAACATCCGCCACATCAACCAGGTCTATCTGATGTTCCGCGCCGAGCTGAAAGACGGCGTTTTCGGCGTGGGCGAGGAAAGCCTGGAATGCCGGCTTTTTACCGAAGCGGAAATTCCCTGGGACGAGATCGCCTTTCCCACCATCAAGCGCACGCTGCATTACTACTTCGATGACCGCAAGAAAGGGGCCTATCCCTTCCGGATGCGGGATATCGAGCTGGATTTCAGAAAAACGCATGAGGTGGTGAAGGATTGATCAGGGCCCAGAATAGCCCCGCAATTGCGGGGCTTTTTCTTTCCTGCCACTTCCGCGGGCTTGTGCGCCCGCGCCATTGAGCCGCCTGTCAGCCACGTCCGCCGCTTTTACCGGGAAGGGATCACTTCGTCGACACAGGTCCGGGTCCCGTTTCCTGCCAACATCACCTCATGTACAATTGCGAATAATTCTTATTTGTGTTCGCAGCCCGGCCCAGCCCGGTTATCGAGCAAGACCGGGACAGCGTGGCCACCCAAGACCATCAACAACATATCGCCAGCCTGTACGCCGACCACCATGGCTGGCTGCATGGATGGCTGCGCAAAAAACTGGGCAATAACTGCGATGCTGCGGATCTAGCCCAGGACACCTATGTGCGCCTGCTGGTCTCCGGACGCCGCCCGGAGCCGGCACAATCCCGGGCATGGCTGACGCAGATTGCCCGCGGACTCGTGCTGGACTTCTATCGCCGTCGCCGTCTGGAGCAGGCATGGCAGGAAACCCTGGCCAGCCTGCCGGAACCGGAAACACCCTCGCTCGAGCAGCAGGCCATCATCCTGCAAACCCTGCTGGCCATTGATGCCGCACTGGATGCGCTGCCGGCAAAGGTGCGCGAAACCTTCCTGCTCTCGCAGTTCGACGGCCTCACCTATCGTGAAATTGCCCAACGCCTCGGCATTTCCGTGGCCGCCGTCCGCAAATACATGCTCAAGGCCGCTGCGGCCTGCCTGCAGGTGATGGGGGACGAGGCATGAAGACCGGCATGGTGAAGCCCGCCCCTGCAGACCCGGCACTGCATCAGGCCGCCCTGGAGTGGCTGGTCACGCTATGGTCAGGCGAAGTGACCGAGCAGGAAAAGCAGGCCTGGCAGCAATGGCACGACACCTCGCCCGAACATCAGGCGGCCTGGCAGCAGGTGCAGAAGCTGGAGCAGCGCCTGCATGACCTGCCCGGCAATCTGGCCAGCCAGACCTTGCGCGCCAGCCAGCAACCCGACCTGCAACGCCGCCGCCTGTTGCGGGGACTGGGTGCGCTCGCGGCCATTGGCGCCACGACGTATGCCGTACGCCGCACTGACAGCTGGCAGCTTTATGCCGCTGATACCCATACCGGTGTCGGGGAAATCCGCGAAATCATCCTCAGCGATGGCACACGCATCAATCTCGACACGGCATCGGCGATTGATGTGCAGTTCAGCCAGCATGAGCGCCGCATCGTCTTGCGTCGGGGCCATATCCTTGTCACCACCGCCCACGATGCCCGCCCCTTTCTGGTGGAAACCCGGCAAGGTACCAGCGAGGCCCTGGGCACACGCTTTTCCGTGAAACAGCGCCGTGAGGGTTCCTGTGTCGCTGTTTATGAAGGACGCGTGCGCCTGCACCCGAAAGACAATCCATCACAAGTCCTTGTCCTTGAAGCGGGGACACGCAGCAGTTTTTCCAGCACGGCCGCAGGCAGTGTGCAGCCCGCCGATGAGGCCGCCACCGCCTGGACACGCGGCCGCCTGATTGCCGAAAACATGCGGCTGGACCGCTTCCTGAAAATACTGGGGCGCTATCGCCACGGCATCATCCGCTGCGATGAAGCAGTCGCCGATCTGCGCGTCTCCGGTGTCTTTCCCCTGCTGGAAAGCGACCGCGTGCTCGTCTCCTTGCAACAGGCCCTGCCCGTGGAAGTGCACTGGAGCACCCCGCTCTGGGTCACCGTGCAAGCCCGCCCGCTCGATCATCCACAAAAGAATTCGCAAAAAAACCCGCAAAAGGCGTAGCACTTTTTCCATCTCGTACGGGAAAGGAGTTAGCACGTCCTTGATCAGGACGTATTGACCCCGTCTTCAAGGAACTCCTATGTCCCGCTCCAACCATCCGGGCAGCCGCCGCGCCCTCGCTATCGCCGTTTCCCGCACCCTGCTGCTTGCCAGTCTCGGCAGCGCCACTGTCCTGCCGCTGACGGCTCAGGCCCAAGGCACCAGCGCCGCCACCCAGCAATACGCCATTCCGGCCGGCTCACTGGACAGCGCGCTCAACCGCTACGCCGACCAGGCCAGCATATTGCTGGCCATTGATGCCGGGCTCACCGCCGGCAAGACCAGCGCAGGCCTCAATGGCAATTTCACGGTACAGGAAGGTCTGGCACGCATTCTGGCCGGCACCGGCCTGCAGGCCATCGCCCAGGCCGACGGCAATTACGTACTGCGCCCGATTGCGGTGAATGACAACAGCGGCGCCACCGAACTCGGCGCCATCAATGTGGTGGCACAGGCTACGGCCGTCACAGAGGGCTCGGGCTCTTACACCACCGGCTCCACCAATACCGCCACCGGCCTCAAGCTCTCGCTGCGCGAAACACCGCAATCCGTCACCGTGATGACACGTGATCGCATGGATGACCAGGCCACCAATGACATCAGCACCATGCTGGCCCAGGCCGTTGGTGTGAACGTCAACGCCACTGGCTCGATCGGCAGTGACAGCGTCAGTTTTTATGCACGCGGTTTCGATATAAAGAACTTCCAGATTGATGGCATGCCGCGTCCTTCCGCCATTTACGGCTTTTCGGAAACCACTACCGACATGGCCGTTTATGACCGTGTTGAAATCGTGCGCGGTGCCAATGGCCTCATGAGTGGGGCCGGCAGCCCTTCGGCCTCCGTCAATCTGGTACGCAAGAAACCCACTGCCGACACCCAGGCCTCGGTCAGTGTACAGCTCGGCTCGTTCAACCATAACCGGCTGGAGGCTGATGTTGGCGGCGCCCTGACATCAGCAGGCAATATCCGCGGCCGCATGGTCGCCGTCACCCAGAACAGCGACTCATTCGTTGACCGTGCAAACGTGGAAAAAGAAGTGCTCTACGGCATTCTTGAATTCGATCTCACAGAAAAAACCCTGCTGACACTGGGCATGGAATATCAGGACTTCACCAATAACGGAGCCTCGCGCGGCGGCGTTCCACTGTTCTACACGGATGGCAGCAAAACCCATCTTTCCCGCTCCACCAATACCGGTGCCGTGATGAACACGCTCAGCCACCAGACCACGCGCTTCTTCGCGACGGTGGAACAGTTCTTTGACAACGGTTGGTCAGTGAAACTGGAAGCCGAAAATTCACGCCCGGATTACGATGAAGCTTTCAGCTATCTCTGGGGTTCCTTCGATGCCAGCACCGGGGCCGGTTCCCATGTCGGCACCGCACGCTGGGCCGGCGAACTGGAGCAGCGCATTCTCAACGTGAATGCCGCCGGCCCTTTCGAATTCCTGGGCCGCCAGCATGAGCTGATACTGGGTGCCAACTACAGCACGGCCGAAGTCAATGGCAACGACACGCCCGGCTGGTGGACAGGTCCCGCCTACTGGGCTTCACTGCCGAATGCTTGGCAATTCCTGGCCACCGGCGAATATCCACAACCCAGCCTGGCCTTCACCGGCGATCACAACGGTGAACGCGTCGAGCAGACCGCGGCCTATGCCGCGCTGCGCCTGCAAGCCAGCGATGCTGTATCAGTCATTCTGGGCAGCCGTGTCAGTAGCTGGAAAGACACCTCATGGAATGACTATTCCGGCAGCACGGTTGAGACCACGCTGACGGACGAAAAAGGAGTCATCACGCCCTATGCCGGCCTGATTGTCGATCTCAATGACCAGCTCTCGGCCTATGCCAGCTACACCAATATCTTCGAAGCGCAGAGCGCGGAAGACGTGGCCGGCAATCGCCTTGATCCGCTCACCGGCAACAATTATGAAATCGGCCTCAAGGGAGAGTTCAACGGCGGCAAGCTGAACACCACTGTCGCCCTGTTCCGCATCGAGCAGGACAACTTTGCCGTAGCCATCCCTGGCGCTCCGCTCAATCCCAACGGCGTAGCGCCCTCCACAGCGGAAGACGGTACCGTTTCGCAAGGCATAGAACTGGAAGCTGCCGGCGCCATCACTGAAGGCTGGCAACTGGGTGGCGGCTATGCCTATGCCAAGCCCGAAGACGCCAGTGGTACACAACTGCTGACCGAGGTGCCCCGCGACACTTTCAAGTTGTTCAGCAGCTATCGGCTTCCCGGTGATCTGCAGGCGCTCACCATAGGCGGCAATCTGCACTGGCAGGGCAGGTCCTTTGCCACCGGCTCCGGCCCGAATGGCGAGGACTTCGTGCAGGATGCACTGATAACAGCCGATGTCATGGCCAGATACGCCGTGACGAAAAACGTGACGGCAGCACTCAATATCAACAACCTGTTCGACAAGACCTACTACAGCGGGTTTTCGTGGGATCACGGCATCTATGCCGCGCCGCGCAACTTCATGCTAAGCCTGAAGTGGTCGCTGTAAGCATCGCCATGAGTCGGGCAGGAAAAGGCTTCCTGCCCGGCATCTTCACCAGGAAGATACTCTCATGGAAAAACTCAGCGAGCAGGAATGCGAGGTCTTCAAGGCTGCCGTGAACGGCCAGGCTTTCCACAGCATCAACTGCCGTTTCGGCATCATCAATGCCAAACATGTTTTTGAAAAAGCCCGCAGCAAACTGCTGTTCGGCAAGAAATCCTTTCCGGACTCACAACAGATGCCTGACCTGCCCTTCCGGCTGGAAGAATGGCGTGAAGACCCGGCGCGGGCCGTAGACATGCTGCACCGCCACCAGCGTGCCTGCGAGGCCGCCAGAGAGGCGTTCTGGGATGCCTATACCCGATGACGTTTCCGTGCTTTCTGCGGATTTTAAGTGGCAGGCACTGTGACATCACCAGCGTCCCTTGCACGGGTTTTACCGGAACTATTGCACTTTTACGCTCTGCCGAGGAACGCTTTCTGAAACTCAGCCGCCTCCTGCCAATGCTATTGGCAGCCGACACTTTCGCCTGCACCCAACCTGCGGACATGCAAACCGTACAACGGTTTGGAAACTTCTCGCAGGTCAGCCCCGGCACGGGCATCGCACCCAGCTTTGCTACCGTGCTCACGCTCTGGCAGCAGGAGCAGATGCTTTGCGTGCATGTCAGGGCGGATGATCCCGAGCCCTCTGCCATTGTCGCGCGCCAGATGCGCCGCGATGTTGGCGGCATGCTGTCCGAAGACCGCGTGGCTTTCGTGCTGGATGTGGATGGCGCCGGCCGCAACGGTTATTTCTTTGCTGTGAATGCCCTGGGTGCGCAATACGATGGTCTGGTTTATGACGGCAGCGGCCTGCGTGAAGACTGGGATGCACGCTGGGAAAGTACAGGCCGTATCACGGAACAGGGCTGGGAAGCCGACATCGCGATTCCGCTGTCGGTACTGGGTCATGGCCAGAACAGCAACAAGCCCTGGCGCCTCAATGCCGAACGCTGGATAGCACGGCGCAGCGAGCTTTCCCGACTGGCCGGCATTTCGCCGGACAAGGAGCTGTATTTCCTGGGCGAAGGCCCGACCCTGCCGGCCCTGCACGCCGGGAATGAAAGCCGGGGCTTGCGCATCAAGCCATCACTGCGCACGAGTTATGAGTCCGATGCTGCCTCCGGCACCGGTGATGACCGCTACCAGTTGCAGCCGGCGCTGGAGCTTTTTCACGAAAGCAAAAGCGGCCTGCGCACCACGGCTGCCTTCAATATCGATTTTGGTGAAGCCGAGGTGGATGAGCGCGTGGTGAATCTCTCGCGCTTTGAATTATTCCTGCCGGAAAAGCGTGAATTCTTTTTGCGCGATGCCGGCCGTTTCAGTTTCGGTGGTCTGGGTGGCAGTGGCATGCCCTATTACTCGCGCCGTATCGGTCTGGATGATTACGGCCGCGCGCACAGTTTGGATGCCGGCCTCAAGCTCACCGGCCGTATTGCCGACATGGATTACGGCGTGCTCGGCGCACGCGTGGCCGATGGTCCCACCGAACCCGGCCTGCCCGATCAGCCGGAAAGCGATGTGACCGTGTTGCGTCTGGCGCAGGGTATGGGTGAGCGCCATCGCCTTGGCATCATTGGCACCAGTGGTAATCCGGAAGGCAGCGGTGGCAGTTATCTCGGCGGAGTGGATTACCAATATCGCCGCCTCGATTTTCTCGGCAACAAAACCGTGGAGGCCTTTGCCTGGGCCATGGAATCGGAAAACACCGTACCGGGCCGCGGCCGCGCTTATGGCGGCAGCTTCAACTATCCCAATCTCGGCCCCACCGGCTATGTGGAATTGCAGCGCATGGATGAAAACTTCCAGCCGGCATTGGGCTATCTGGCCGAGTCCGGCGTGGAAAACGGCAATGGCTCTCTAGGCTGGTGGCATCGCACCGAGGCCGGTACCGATCTTGTGCCCGGCGTGGACTGGGATTTCCGCCACCGTCTGGATGACAGCGAGCACTCATGGAGCATCAATCCTGAATATGCCATCACCAATGCCGCCGGCGACACAGTGATGGCCGAAGTGTTTTTTGAAGAAGAGCAGCTCGCCAATGGCTACAACCTGCTGCCCAATGTCTATCTGCCGGCCGGCCTTTACCGCTGGAACTATCTCTACACCTACATGGAAAGCAGCCGCACCCGCCCAGTGTGGGGCCATGCCGAACTGCGCGCCGGTGACTACTACGACGGCAAGCGCAACCAGCAGGTGCTGAGCCTGGGCTGGCAGACCAGCCCGTACTGGGCCTGGGAGCTGAGCCTGAACCGCAACGACATCGCGCTGCCCGACGGCCGCTACACCGTGAAAATGGCCAGTGCCCGCCTGGACTACACCCCCAGCACCACGCTCAACAGCAATCTGCTCGTTCAGTGGGACAACGTTTCCCATCAGGCCGGTATCAGCGCCCGTCTGCGCTGGCTGTGGTCGCGCCAGGGCGAGCTCATACTCGCCGTGGACCATCTGGATTACAGCAATGAGCTGCGTGCGGTGAAGCCTGCGCAAACCCGCGCCCTGCTCAAGCTGGTCTGGAACTTAGAGAGCTGACCGTCATGCCGGCGACTAACATGATTTTTATTGTCATCTTTTTTGAGCGCGTTAAATGCCCGCCATTCCCACCGGCCAGCTCATGGCCTTCTGCCCTTGCCATCGGAGCCTATATCCCATGACGGCACAAACCTTGGCCGCCCCCCGGATCGCGGCCCGTATCGCCACTGCCCTGCTGGGTAGCTATGCCTTTACCTGGGGCTTCATCGCCTTTGTCATGGCGGCGGCCTATGGCGCCGGCAT
>JASLCO010000337.1 GCA_030146505.1 Moraxellaceae bacterium | reverse complement strand
AGCACGATGGACACGCCTATGGCCGTGATCAGCGGTGCCAGGCGCGGCGCATGGCGCAGCGGACGATAGGCGACGCGTTCAACGGTATAGCCCAGGGCGGCGCAGGCCGGCACCGCCATGAACAGGCTCATGGCCACCAGCAGCAGGCCGGGGGCGTCTATGCCGGCACCAATGAGCAGGTTGAGGCAGGTGATGGTGATCATGGCGCCTATCATCACGATCTCGCCGTGGGCGAAATTGATGAGGCCGAGGATGCCGTAGACCATGGTGTAACCCAGCGCGATCAGGGCGTAGATGCTGCCCAGTATCAGACCGTTGATGAGTTGTTGAACCAGAATGTCCAAAAGCGGCTTTCCTGCGAATGAAGCGGAGCCGGCAACACAGGCGCCGGCCATAAACACGGCGCCAAGTCCCGCGCCAAATTCCGCGAAGGTTACGCAGGATTCATGCCCGACTCAACGGGATACCCACCCTGCCCCTATCATTCCGTAGGAGCGGCTTCAGCCGCTAACCGATGTCCGGTAAATCAAGGGTTCGCGGCTGAAGCCGCTCCTACGAGAGAGCCCCAAAAAGACAAAGGCCCGCCGAAACGGGCCTCTGCAGGTCGGGTCGAGCTTACTTGGCGGGAGCGGCTGCGATCGGCTCGGCCACCGGACCACCGATGGTGCGCTGCACCACCCACTGACCCTTTTCCACGCGATAGACCGTGATGGCACCACCCTTGAGATCGCCCTTGTCGTCAAAGGTGATATTGGCGGTGACGCCGTCATGATTGGTCTTGGCCATTTCCGGCTGGAATTTGGCGGGCTCCACAGAGCCGGCACGCTTCATGGCCTCGGCAATCACCATCATGGCGTCGTAGCAGTACGGCGAGTAGAGCTGGATCACGCCGTATTTGGCTTCAAAGCGTTGCTTGAAATCCGGGCCGTGCGGCATGGACTCCAGCGGCACGCCCGGCAGCGAGGCGGTCACGCCCTCCGCGGCAGCGCCGGCCAGCTTCATGAATTCGGCGGTGTGTATGCCGTCACCACCGAGGAATTTGGCGGTGAGACCCAGCGTCTTCATCTGCTTGGCCATGGGCGCGCCCTGGCCGTCCATACCGCCGTAGAAGAGCAGGTCGGGTGCCTGGCCCTTGATCTTGGTAAGGATGGCGGTGAAGTCCGAGGCCTTGTCATTGGTGAATTCACGCACGATCACGCTGCCACCGCTGGCCACTACTGCTTTCTCGAATTCGTCGGCCAGGCCCTGACCATAGGCGGTGCGGTCGTCGATGATGGCGATCTTCTTCGCGCCCATATCCTTCACGGCAAACTCGCCCAGGGCCTTGCCCTGCTGCACATCATTGGCCATGACGCGGAAAGCACCCTTGTAACCCTGCTGGGTGTATTTGGGATTGGTGGCCGAGGGCGACACCTCGACGATGCCGGCTTCGTTATAGATGCGCGAAGCGGGAATGGTGGTGCCGGAATTGAGATGGCCGATGATGACGTTGACGCCGTCGTCCACGAATTTCTTGGCGACGGTGGTGGCCACGCGCGGGTCAGCTTGGTCGTCTTCCGAGAGCAGTTCGAACTGCACCTTCTTGCCACCAACCTCGAAGCCCTTGCTGTTGAGCTCGTCTATGGCCAGGCGCACGCCGTTTTCATTGTCCTTGCCGAGATGGGCCTGGGGACCGGTGAGCGGTGCGGCATGGCCGACCTTCACAACGATGGCGCCGTCAGCATTGGTAGCGGCAGGGCCAGCGCCCTCGCCTTCCTTCTTGCTGCAGCCAGCCAGGCCAACAGCAGCGGCCAGCACGGCCAGCGTCAGTACTTTTTTCATGGGAGTCCCTTTGTGTGCCCGGTCAAAGCTGGCAGGGATTATTGCCTGCTCAGCAAGCGGATGCCTAGGGTAAACTAGCGCCCTTTCCCATATACGACACCCTTCGCCCATGACCACGCTCTCTCCGACCCTCGACCTGACTCTCGCCCTCATGCGCGAGCCTTCGGTCACGCCTTTTGATGCCAACTGCCAGACGCTGATGATCGAGCGTCTGGAAAAAATCGGCTTCAAGGTCGAGCGCCTGCGCTTTGGTGATGTGGACAACTTCTGGGCGCGTCGTGGCGATAGCGGCCCCGTGCTGGCCTTTGCCGGCCACACCGATGTGGTGCCCACCGGCCCGGTGGAAAACTGGAAGGTACAACCCTTCGCCCCGGAAATCCGCGACGGCATGCTGATAGGCCGCGGCGCTGCCGACATGAAAGGCTCTCTCGCCGCCATGGTGGTAGCTTGCGAACGTTTTGTGGAAAAACATCCGGACCACAAAGGCTCCATCGCCTATCTCATTACCAGCGATGAAGAAGGTGTGGCCATCAATGGCACGGTGAAAGTGGTGGAGCATCTGGAAGCACGCGGCGAGAAGATGACCTGGGCGCTGGTGGGCGAACCTTCATCCAGCAAACAGCTGGGCGATGTCATCAAGAACGGTCGTCGTGGTTCGCTGAACGGCATACTCACCGTGCTGGGCACACAGGGTCACGTGGCTTATCCGCAACTGGCCGACAATCCCATTCATCGCGCCGCACCGGCACTTGCCGAACTTGCCGCTGAAGTCTGGGACAACGGCAATGAATTTTTCCCCGCCACCTCTTTCCAGATTTCCAATATCTCTGCGGGCACCGGCGCCAATAATGTGATTCCGGGCGAGATGAAAG
>JASLCO010000332.1 GCA_030146505.1 Moraxellaceae bacterium | reverse complement strand
ACCCGCCGCAACAGTACCTCGGCCTTCTTTTGCGCATCACTGATGTCATCGTCGCGCAGCAAGAGCGGCATGCAGACATTTTCCAGCGCCGTGAATTCCGGCAAAAGATGGTGGAACTGGTAGACAAAGCCGATATGCCGGTTACGCAGCAGGCCGCGCTGTATTTCATTACAGCGGCTGAAATCCTGGCCGCAGATTTTCACCTCGCCGGCGCTGGGGGTATCCAGCCCGCCCAAGAGGTGCAGCAAGGTGGTCTTGCCGGAACCGGAGCTGCCGACAATGGCCACGAACTCGCCACGAGACACCGCCATGTCCACGCCATGCAGGATTTCCAGTTGCTGCGGGCCTTCTTCAAAACGCTTGGCCAGGCCGCGCGCCTCCAGTACGAATCCGGACGCATCACTCATAGCGCAGGGCCTCCGCCGGTTGCACGCGCGCTGCCCGTCGCGCCGGATACACGGTGGCCATGAAGCTCAGTGCAAACGCGACCAGGCTCACACCGGCCACGTCATCCAGTTCCAGTTGCGAGGGCAGGTAATTCACGAAATAGGCATCGAACAGGCTGACATTGAAAAGATGCTCGATGCCGGTGGCGATGTCGGTGATGGTCAAGGACAGCAGCACGCCCAGCAGCACGCCACTGGCCGTGCCGACCACGCCCACCACCGTACCCTGCACCATGAAGATCTTCATGATGGTGCCGGGGCTGGCGCCCAGCGTGCGCAGGATGGCGATGTCGGCCTTTTTGTCCGTCACCACCATGACCAGACTGGAAACGATATTGAAGGCGGCCACGGCCACGATGAAGAGCAGCAGCAAGGCCATCATGGCCTTTTCCATCTTGATGGCGCTGAAAAGATTGCCGTGGGTCAGCGTCCAGTTGCTGGCATAGAAAAACTCCGGGTGCTTCTGCACCAGCGCCTGGCTGACGGCAGGCGCCTGGAAAAGATCATCCAGCTTGAGGCGCACGCCCTGCACCTTGCCTTCCATGCGCAGGAGCCGCGCAGCGTCGTTGAGGTTCACATAGGCGAGCAAGCCGTCTATGTCGGCACCCACCTTGAAAATGCCCACCACGGTGAAACGCTTGAAGCGTGGAATCACGCCGGCCGGAGACAAGGAAGCTTCCGGCAGCACCAGCGTCACCTTGTCGCCCACCATCACGCCAAGATTGGCCGCCAGCCCCGAGCCCAGCACGATGCCGAACTCGCCCTCGCGCAAGGCATCAATGCTGCCCTCGTGCATGTGGTCCTGGATGATGGAAACCTTCTTTTCCATGTCCGGCTCTATGCCGGTGATCATGGCACCGCTGACCTGGCTGCCCGTGGTCAGCATGCCCTGCAACTGGTTGAACGGCGCGGCAGCCACCACCCCCTTTTCACGCAGGGCGTAGTCCACCACTTTTTTCCAGTTGCGAAAGGGTTCATAGGCATTCAGCGTGGCGTGTGGCACCATGCCGAGGATGCGGTTTTTCAGTTCGCGATCGAAGCCGTTCATCACCGACAGCACCGTGATCAGCACGGCCACCCCCAGCGCCAACCCAAGGATGGAGGTCAGGGAAATGAAGGAGATGAAATGGTTGCGGCGCTTGGCGCGCGTATAGCGCAGGCCGATGAAAAGAGGCAGGGGCTTGAACATGCGGCGCATTAAACACAGGTGGCCAAGTTCAAAGCAAGCCCGGCATGATCCGCAAGCGTGCAAGACCACTGCCGTACAGGCCAGAACCAGAATAAAGGAAGTATTGAGGAAGACCGCCCATGAGTCAGGAACAGGAAGACATCACGACAAGCGCGAGTGAGCGCCGCCAGGAAAAGCGGGTCAACTCCACACTGGCCGTCATCTACCAGCGCATCGGCGCCCGCGAAATAGAAGCCGACCCCTACGACACCCGCTTTGAATTGCCCCAGCATTTCACCCTGGCCGAGGAACTGGCACAGATCGACAATGTGCAGCGCAGCCAGATCGACAGCCTGCTGCGGGAAAATCCCCGGCTTGGCGGCCTCATACAGGCCATCAACCTCAAGCTGGACATCATCGCCCAGGCCATAGAAGACAGCCTGGGACGCATGCTCTCTCCCGTGCCCCAGCGCGTGAACCTGTCCCAGGGCGGCCTGTCCTTCCATGCGGCGGAACCGCTGACGCCGGGCACCTACCTGCACCTGGCCATCAGCAACCAGGCCCGCAACTACCACATCGCCGCCATCGGCCGCGTCGTCTTCTGCGAAGACGAAGACCTGGAGGGTTACCGCGCCGGCGTCGCCTTCGTGAACATACGCCACCACGACCGCCAGACACTGGCCCGTGACATCATTCGCAAAGTCAGGCAAAACGAGGCCATAGAGGACTTCCAGAACCCCGAAAACGGTTGAATATTCGCCGCTAAGCCTCTAGCATCCTTGAAAATTCCACTACAACCACAAAGGGACAGGGACGATGATTCGTGCCAAGCTCAGCGCCGGCGCCCTCTTGCTTGCAGCGCTTTCCCCCCTTCATGCCGCCACCCTGCCCAGCCAGGGCATGAGCATGCAGGCGGTTGAACAGCAGTTCGGGGCTCCCCTCAAGAAGAACGCCGCCATCGGCCATCCACCGATCACGCGCTGGGAATACAACGGCTATGTCGTGGTGTTCGAGCGCAGTACCGTCATCCAGAGTGTGGAAGTCACCGGGCAGCCGTCAGCCCCGGCTGCCGCCGCCAGGCCTGCCGCTCCGGCCCCCAAACCCGTGGCTGCCCCCATGCCTGCCCCCGCTCCCGTCGTCACCCCGGCGCCTGCACCAACGCCGGCCCCGGCCGCCGCTCCTGCAGCGGCAGCCCCTGTTGCCGATGCCGCCGAAGCCGAACGCCAGGCCCAGGAAAGCGCCGCCATGGCCAAGGCCCGCGCCGAGCGCGAGACTGCCGCCAAGGCCGCCACACCAGCGCCGGCTCCTGCTCCGGTAGCCACACCAGCGGCAGCGCCTGTCGAAGCAGCCCCCGCACCTGCAGCCCCAGCCGAAGCTCCCGCCGAGGAGAAAAAGCCCAAGGGTGACGGCAGCTATACCTTCGATCCGGTCACCGGACGCATCATCATCAACTGATGCACAACCCACCTGAAGAAGCCGGCGAATGCCGGCTTTTTCATTCATGGCACGCAGATGCGTTTCCGTGAGTTCCTGAAGCATCACTTCAAGCATCAACAACTGCGTGCGAATGAATTCGCACCTACGCATCCAGACAGAGGAAATCCCATGAAGCTGATCGGCCATCGTGGTGCCCGCGGCGAAGCACCCGAAAACACCCTGACGGGCTTCCGCTATCTGCGCGACCTGGGCGTGAAGGCCGTGGAACTGGACATACAGGTGAGCGCCGACCAGGAACTGGTGGTCATCCATGACAGCGTCCTGGAGCACAGCACACTGGGCACGGGACAGGTCAGCCAGCACACAGTGGCCGAATTGCAGGCCGTGGATGCCAGCCACCGCTCCTTTCCCGACTGGCCAGAAACGGCAGGTGTGCCCACCCTGCGCGCCGTCATGGCGGTCCTGCATGACTTCGGGCACATCCAGTTCGAGGTCAAGGCCCGCAGCGAGGAAGACAGCCGGCTGGTGGCAGAAAAATTCCCCGTACTCTGGCGGGAAGCCGGTTTTGGCGAACGCGCCTTCAGCACGTCCTTCAATCCCCGCTACCTGCAATTGCTGAAAGACACAGCACCGGAGATCCCGCGTGGCTTCCTCTTTGAAAAAGACTTTCCGGGCGATGCCATCGCCATCGCACTGGCTCTCGGCTGCCGCTCGATAGGACCTCATCAGGAGCGCTGCACGCCGGAGCTCATACAGGCTGCCCACGCCGCCGGCCTGCTGGTTTCCACCTGGACGGTCAATACCGTGGAGCGCATGGCAGAACTGGCCCGGGACGGCGCCGACAGCATCATCACCGACTTTCCCGCCATGGCCCTGCGCGAAGCAGGCCATCTGTTCCGCTGAACCCACAAGCAGCAACTCGCCCGTAGAAGCAGCTTTATGCAAAACCAAGTGCGAAACAGTTTGGGGGAATGAACCATCGCGGTGAGAGCCCTTCTTGCAAGCCTCCAGGAAAGGACTCTCTCCTCCTCCATGATGCAGCCAGCCACGCTGTCAAGACATGGCCCCCGACTTTATCCACAGAAGCTGTGGACAAAGTGGTGGAGAAGTCAGTCGATCCGGGCCTGGAAGCCCGCAACTGGCGTCTTGCGACGATTTGACGGTTTTTTGAACAAAAGAATTCAAGCTTGCAAATCAACAGCTTGCGTGTTGCACCAAAATGACGAAAGGATGAACCGCGGTTTCCCTCGCGTTCCACGGTAAGCAGATACTTTCTGTGTACAAGTCTGGTGCGGATCAGCCTCCTG
>JASLCO010000318.1 GCA_030146505.1 Moraxellaceae bacterium | reverse complement strand
CGTCGGGGATTCGGTGAGGTGCTCCGGACGATGTTGCGCCCGTTGCCTGTTTCGCACAGGCGGTGCGCCCTGCCGGCGGGGCCTCACTTTCTTTTGCTTCGCCAAAAGAAAGTAAGCAAAGAAAATGCGACTCCTGCGGAGGGCCCTGCTGCTGGCTCTGTTCTTTGCTTTAGCTGATGGCATCCGGGTGGTGCTCGCGCGTTCGCGACTCGCAACTCCCTTCTGATTTCTTGCCACTGTCGGGGCCGTAGGTGCAGAAGGCCCGGGGAGCGGTCTCGCTGCGCTTGTCCACGCTACTGGCACTTGCTTCGGGTATGCCGGTGATTACGCACGCAGGCTGGTGGAGGTGTACTGAAAAGCTTTTGGTGCTGGCCCATAAAAAAAGCCCGGCATCGTGCCGGGCCAAGATCTCTCAGGGGTAGAGAGACACCATGAAGGTCGTTCAAGTGCTCTATGGGGTCAGTTTTTCTCGGCATCAAGGCTGAGGCGACCAGCGCCAAACACCGTGAAAGCGAGCAGGCCACCGGCCATCGCCAGGTTCTTCATGAGCATGACCTGCTGCATCTGGTCCGGCGCGCTATGGAAGATGAGGGCCGAGATGATGCTGAAGCCGGCCAGGGCCAGAGCCGCCAGACGGGTCTGGAAACCCACCACCAGCGCCAGGCCGCCACCGATTTCCAGCAGGATGACCAGCGGCAGCAGGAAGACGGGCAGGCCTGCCGAGGCCATATAGCCGGCGGTACCGGCATAGCCCGTGCCCAGCTTGCTCAGGCCCGCGGTGATGAAAATGGCCGCCATGAGCACGCGTGCGGCCAGTATGAGCACGCTGTTGATGGCGGGGTTGGCGACGATTTCGGCAACCTTGTTGTTGATGCTGCGGAAGAATTCCATGGTCTTGCTCCTCGGGCGGAATGAACGGCGGTGTGTTCTTGTCAGTAAAAAGGCTTAAAGAATCTTGCTGAAATCAGCAAAGGCCGGGCGCGGGCTGCGCGCAAACAGCTTGCTGTGATCACCATAGCCAAGGTTCACGAGGAAGTTGGCCTTGATGGCCGTGCCGGCGAAAAATTCCTGGTCCACGCCCGCTGCATCGAAGCCGGACATGGCTCCGGTATCCAGGCCCAGGGCACGCGCTGCCAGAATCAGATAGGCGCCCTGCAGGGAGCTGTTGCGGAAGGCGGTGCTGGCAATCAGGGCCTCGTTGCCGACGAACCAGGACTTGGCATCGGTATGCGGGAAGAACACCGGCAGTTGCTCATAAAAGGCCTGGTCGCTGCCTATGATGGCGGTGACGGGCGCGCTCATGGTCTTGTCCACATTGCCCGGAGCCAGATAAGGCTTGAGGCGGGCCTTGGCTTCCGCGCTTTTCACGAAAACAATGCGGGCCGGCTGCGAGTTGGCCGAGGTGGGGCCGCTGACGGTGAGCTCGTAAAGCTGCTTCAGCTGTTCGTCGCTGACCGGTTTGTCCAGCCAGCCGTTATGGGTGCGGGCTTCGGTGAAAAGTTGCTTGAGGGTGGCATCATTCAGGGCAGTATTCATTGCAGGCTCCAAAACACATTTGTTTGACGGACAACATTCTTTTTAAAAGACGGCCACAGTTTTCATTTCAGGGCAGATCGAAGAACAGGAATTCGCTGTCACGGTTGGCGCGCAGGGTGACGAGGGTTTCGCCCGGCTCCTTGCCAAAATCGAGGGCCGCTCCGTCGCCATCCTGCAGGATGCTGTCGTTGGCTAAGATTTCACCCTTGATCACCTGTATCCAGGCGCGCTTTCCGGCCAGGGTATGCACGGATTCCTGAGCCGCATCAAAGCGGCCGTGGTAGATGCGCGCTTGTTGGCGGATCAGCAGCGAATCCTTTTCACCATCGGGCGAGACCACCAGCTGCAGGCCCTTTTCTTCCGGGAAACGCTTCTGCTGGTAACGCGGCTCGGCGTTTTCCACATCCGGGTACAACCAGATCTGCAGCAGTTCCAGGGTGTCGGCATCGCGGTTGTACTCGCTGTGCGTCACACCGGTACCGGCGCTCATGAGCTGGAATTCGCCAGCGGGCAGGCGGGCTTCATTACCCATGCTGTCGCGATGGGTGATGGCGCCGCGCAGCACCAGCGTGAGGATTTCCATATTGTCGTGGCTGTGCGGCGGAAAGCCGGTGCCGGGCTTCACGATGTCCTGGTTGATCACGCGCAGGGCTGAATGGCCGGCATGGCGCGGATCGTAATAGGAGCCGAAGGAAAACGAGTGCCTGGCATTCAGCCAGCCAAAGCTGACGTGGCCGCGGTCTTCGCTCTTGCGGACGGTGATCATGATGCGTCCTCCTTAGTGGGTCGGGCTTGCCGGGCTGGCTGATTCCAGGCCGGCTGCCTCGCGATGGACAAAGAGTATTATTGTTCCTGGATGATGATTAGTCCGGGCAATCGGAATAGACTGTTGCGCATCTTGAAACAATTGCCGTAGGTACGGATTCATTCGTACATTGCCATGGGGTGTGCGAATGAATTCGCACCTGCGGCCGGGCGGGAGGAAATATGGATTTGAACGATGTAGCCGTATTCGAGCGGGTGGTCAGCGAGGGCAGCCTCACGGCAGCCGCAGCGCGCCTGAACCAGCCCAAGTCGTCCGTCAGCCGGGCCTTGAGCCGCCTGGAGTCCGATCTCGGTGTGCGCCTTTTGCAGCGCACCACTCGCAAGTTGCACCTGACTGAAGCCGGCCAGGTTTTTTTCGACCGCACCCGGCGGGTGCTGGGCGAGCTGCGCGATGCCGAGCAGGCAGTGACGCAACTGCAGGAAAGCCCGCGCGGCAATCTGCGCATCACCATGCCGGTGGAGCTGGGCATGAAGTTCATGGGGCGTGTTGTCGCCGAATTCATGCAGCGCTATCCGGAAGTGAGCATGGAGGTGGAGCTTTCCGGGCGCGTGGTGAACCTGGTGGACGAGGGTTTTGATCTCGGCCTGCGCATCGGCGAGTTCCGCGATTCTTCACTGGTGGCGCGCCGGCTTGGCAATCTGTCGGCGCGTTTTTATGCGAGCCCGGCTTATCTCGGCCGTCATGGCATTCCGAAAAAGCCGGAAGACATGACAGCACATGAAGTCATTCTTTTCATGCAGACCAAGGAAAATACGGTGCAGCTTTTCAAGGAAACGATTCGTGACGGCGGCCAGGCGGCCTGCAAGCTCACGCTTACCGGACGTTTCACCGTGAACAATGTCAGCATGGCCTGTGATGCGGCGGTGAGCGGCCTGGGCATTGCGCTGGCTCCGCCTTTCCTGTGCGCGGATGCTGTGGCCAGCGGCCAGTTGCTGCCCGTGTTGCCCGAATACCGCGTCTGCAATGGCGGTCTTTACGCCATGTATCCCAGCCGCGAACACATGCCCATTGCCCTGCGTGCCTTTCTGGATTTTGTCAGCGAGCGCATGAGCGAACATCCCTGGTTTGAATGATTCATCTGGCCTGAGTGACTCGAAAATGGCACTGGAATACTGGCGACAGATTGCCGGCAGCGAACGCAACCCGCAGCGCAATTACCAGCTCGGACTGAATCTGGCTTTCATCGCCGGGGCTGCCAATGCCGGCGGCTTTCTGGCAGTGGCCGAATACACCTCGCACATGACCGGCATTGTGTCGGGCGTGGCGGACAACCTGGTACTGGGGCAATTCGCGCTGGTGCTGGCCGGCATCGTCTCGGTGCTGAGTTTCCTGTTGGGCGCGGCCCTGTGCGCCTGGCTGGTGAACTGGGGGCGTGGTCGTGCCCTGAAAAGCGAATATGCCTTGCCGCTGATGCTGGAAGCGCTGCTCATGTTGCTGTTCGGCGTGATGGGGGCCCGCATACAGGCACATGCAGGGTTTTATGTGCCTTACACCGCGCTGCTGCTCTGCTTCATGATGGGCCTGCAGAACGCCATCATCACCAAGGTATCGCGCGCGGAAATCCGCACCACGCATGTCACGGGCCTCGTCACCGATGTGGGCATAGAAATCGGGCGCTGGCTGTTCTGGCGCGGCCATGCCGTGGCGCCGGAAACCGAGGCGGACAACCGTCAGCGCCTGCGCCTGCATGCGTCGCTGGTGCTGTTCTTTTTTACCGGCGCCGTGACGGGAGCACAGGGCTTCAAGCACTTCGGCTTTGCCGCCAGCATCGTGCTGGCGGCGTGGCTGGTGCTCCTGTCTGCCCTGCCCTTGCTGGCTGACATGCGCTCAGGCCGGCACCTGCAGTCCTGATGCCGGCCGTTTGCCGGTGCCGGGAAGCTTTTCCATGCTGGCATGCTGCAAAAAGGGCGTGGAACCCACCACCGGCTCCGGCACTTCCTGTGGCAGGCCGAGATAAAAACCCTGCAGATTGCTGATGCCAAGACCGTGCAGAGTGAGGTATTCGCCGGCCGACTCTATGCCTTCGGCAATCACATGGCAGCCGATGCGGGCGGCAATGTCGCGAATGAAACGCACGAATTCGCGCTTGATGCGGTCGTTCTGGATATTGGCCACGAAGTGCCGGTCTATCTTCACGTAGTCCGGACGGATTTCCGACCAGAGGCGCAGGCCCGAATAGCCCGAGCCCAGATCATCAATCGCAATCTGGAAGCCCATGCCGGCATAATGCCGCGTCGCGCGGGCCAGCAGTTCTATGTCGGTCGGGTAGTGTTCGGAAAGTTCTATCACCACGCGTGACGGTGCGAGACCGGTACGCTCCAGGATGCGCAGGGTTTCGCCCTGTGGATGCTGGGGATCGGTGAGCGCCATGGGGCTGACATTGAGAAACAGCTTGCCCGGCAGGTCGAGTTCGACAAAACGCTGGCAGGCCATTTCGCGGCAGATCCTCTCCAGTGCTGCCAGCAAGCCCTGTTCCTGCGCCGTTTCAAAAAGGGCGCTGGCGGAATGCAGCGGAGAATTTTCGGGGCCGCGTACCAGGGCTTCGTAACCCAGTACGGTACGCTCGCGGGTGTTGACGATGGGTTGGAATCGCATGCGCAGGTCGCGTTGCAGCAACAGGCGCTGCAGTTCGCTGGCGGGCAGGGACATGATGCTTCCTCGGCAAACAAACTGCCTTTCCCGGCGGTTACAGTCTGCCTTGATTGGGATGCGGCGCATTGCCGCGGCCATGGTCCGGTGGCGGCAGCTCAGGCTAGTGGCTGCGCATGGTGTTTTCGTGGCGGCGTGGTGATGATTTTGTGACGGCAAGCGGATGGCCCGGGGGACTCTTCAGTGAGGTATTTTTTGACGCAGGCAGGATTTTTCCTGCTGGGTGCGGCAATGTTTTCACCGTCTGCACAAGCGGGGGAAATGCGGTGGACGGCGGCGCTGGGAGGCGATGCCCGCTGGTTCGACTGGCGTGAATATCGCAATGGCAAGCAGTTGCTCGTGGAATCCGGTCCCACTGCCCTGGCGCGTGCCGACCTGCGTCTGGACTATTCGGCTTTCTTCGGCAGCCTGGCCCTGGCCTGGGGTGGCGGTGAGGCGAAATACGATGGCCAGCTGCAGGTGGGCGGTACTCCCTATTACAGCCATGCCTGGGAAGAGATTTCCGAGGCTGAGCTGCATCTGGGCTGGCAGCAGGACTGGGGCAGTCTGCGCCTGGGTCTCCTGCAGCGTGGCTGGCACCGCAACATAGATGGCAATTCGGCACTGAATGTTTCTTCTGCCGAAGAACGTTATCGCTGGCGCGTGGCCACTGTGGGCGGGGAATTTCCCCTGTATGCCGGAGCGGGCTGGCAACTGGCGCTGGCCGTGGATGCCGGCAAGCCCGTCATGAGTTTCCAGAAGGTGTATGCACACTCCTCCGATGCCTTTGAGGTGGAGCCGGGCAGTGGCGTGTTCTGGCGCCTTGCCTTGCCGTTCCGTTTCAGCGTGGCCGGTGGCCGCTCCTGCCTGCTGACGCCGTATTTGCAGTACCAGGATCAGGATGCGAGCAACCTCGTGCCGGCCTCGCGCAACGGCGTGCCCGAACTGGATAACAACGGAAGGCAGGTTTACCTGTTCCAGCCGGCGTCGGAGCGCCGCGAGGCAGGCATCAGCCTGAGCATGCTGTTCGGGGGTTGAGTTTTTCCGTATGCATGAAAAAGCCCGCAGTCGCGGGCTTTTTTTTGGGATTTATATACTTAACTGCCTTGCCCCATTTTTAACCCGTCATTCCCGCGAAAGCGGGAATCTCATGGCTTCAAGCAGGGCGTTAAACTCCAAGATTCCCGCTTTCGCGGGAATGACGAAGTTAAGTATATAAATCCCTTTTTTTGGGCGGAAAAAATCATTTGCTGACCGGCAGTGCCATGGGGTTGGGCAGGACTTCCGCCAGTTTGCGCAGACGGGTTTCCAGCTCGTGATGGTTGTTGGCGGTCACGGTGATATGCCCCAGCTTGCGGCCTTCGCGTTCGCTCTTGCCGTAAAGATGCAGATGCGCGTCAGTCTGGCGCAGTACATCGGCCGTGGCCGGATGCTGGCCGATGATGTTGATCATGGCTACCGGCTTTTCGCAGGCGGTGGAGCCCAGTGGCAGGCCTGCCACGGCGCGCACGTGGTTTTCAAATTGCGAGCAATGTGCCCCTTCAATCGTCCAGTGTCCGGAGTTGTGCACGCGCGGTGCGGTTTCATTGGCGACGAGGCCATGGCGCGTATCGAACATTTCCAGGGTCATGGCGCCGACATGGCCCAGCTCCTGGAGAATGGCGGAAATATGGCGCTCGGCAGCGAGCTGGGTATCGGTGTCCACATGCGGGGCGGGCGAGACGGAATGGCTGAGTATGCCGCGATGATGCACGTTTTCCGGACAC
>JASLCO010000383.1 GCA_030146505.1 Moraxellaceae bacterium | reverse complement strand
TATAATCCCACAGGACTCCGTCAATGGTCGGCAGGCCGATCTCCTCAGCAGCGCGGAAGTATACCGCAGCCTGCACAGACCTCCAGCGATCATTCTCGCTCGGCATCCTGCTGAAGGTCTTATGCTCGACCAGCCACCTCATGCCTTTCGCCTTGCCGATAGTATCGATGCGTCCGGTAAACCAGAGCTCGGCGTCCAGCTCAATGCGGAACTCGAACTCAGACCGTCGGCCGTCATGCTTGATCGGCTTTAGCGTACCCTCCCAGTACTCGAAGTAGTCCTCCATGATGTAGCCAATATCCACGAGGATGTTGCCATACATCTCACGCTCCTTGCGGAACATGGGACCGAGGTTCCTCTCATATCGCTTGAGGACCTTCCTCCAGTTCTTTCCTTCGAGATCTGCCTCGATAATCTCGTGGGCGATGCTACCAAACATCAGCGGCCGGCTTTTCTTCTTTTTCTGGATGCCGAGAACAAACTTATTGTGAAAAGCCCGGCGACAGTTGCGCCAGGTCTTCACCTTCGATTGGCTGATGTTGATTGACCCGTCCGCCGTCAGGACCGTACTGTGGTCATGCTTGGGGCCTGAGTTGTGCCCTATGCCAGCTCGCGCTGCCGCCTCTTCTGTGGGGGTTTGCTTGCGGTCTCTTCTGCGATCTTTAATTGTTCTTCCAGCCATTTCTTCAGTCCCTTCCCTTGTGACCAGGCACCGATCTTCGCTTCAGCTTCAATGGGTACACTAAGTTCAATCTCAAAATCTTGCAATAGGTCGGGTCCCGACATAATTTCCAGCCCGCGATTGTAGACATGCTCAACCTTGTCGGCGCGAACCTCTAGCAGCACGGCGTCGTGAACTGTTCCCACAAGGCGGAACCAATTGCGCGAAAACTCCTTGCGCATTTGGATAGCAGCCATGAGATTGAGCTCGTTAGCAAAACTCTGCACAGGAGAATTAATTGCCTGCCGCTGAGCCTCTCGACGTTCGGGAGAATCTCTACCTCCCATCGCTGCCGGCAGCCTACGTTTTCTTCCCGATAGAGACCGGACGTATCCATTGATCTGTGCAAAACGGCGCTGCTTATCGTGCCATTTCGGGAAACCAGGATAAAGTTCGAAGAAGGCTTCGCGGCTTGCTTCTGCTTCATGATCGGTAACCTCCACCCCATAGTTATCACGAGCATAGATCTTGAACTTCTTCCACCACATGCCATATAGGTAGCCAAAGTTGATAGCCTTGGCCTTCTTACGAGTTTCCTTCCAATCGATGAATGCCTGATTGAGTTGCTTTGTCTCCGACCACTCCTCGACAACGCGCACTGCCTCATCGCCGCCAATGCCGAGAATATACTCGACCGCGTCGCTATAGCTGAGCTTCTGCCCGCCGTGCAGCTTGGCTGTCTTGATTATCTCCTTTCGGTAGCCAGCTCCTCGCTCAATCTCTCGAATTGCAGTTTGCCAGTGAGGGTCACCGCCTTCGTTGAATACTCGTAGAAGGTTGTGCTCATCAGCAAGCTCTGCGGCAATCCGCAGCTCGATCTGGGAGAGATCCATTTCGATAAGAACCCATCCTGGGGGTGCAGTGATAAGGGACCTAATCCGAGGATCGCGAGGAACTTGCTGTAGGTTGGGGTGCTCACAAGAGAGCCTCCCGGTAACCGTGCCATGCAGCTTAAAGACAGGGTGAAGCCTTCCTTCAAGGTCAAGGTAAGGACGCCATCCTTCAATGAAAGACGAGAGCTGTTTTTGGGCGGCTCTAAATCTGAGTAGGTCTCCAACCATGGGATGGTCAATGCGCAGTAGAACGCTTTCGCTGACACTGTTCTTTCCTCCTTTGGTCTTTTCAATGGGCTTGATCTTAAGGACGTTGAATAGCAAATCGCCCAGCTGATCAGCCGAGCCCCAATTGATCTTACCTTTGTTCGGTCCCTTCTGATCGACCTTCTCCGCCTTCTTGCCCCACTTCTCAAGTTTGCTCAGCGCATCGGCGAGCTCCTCACGAAGGTAGGCCTCAGCGTCGTCCATCTTGTCAACGTCGATATAGACGCCCCGATGCTCGGCCTCGATGAAGAGCTTAATGCACGGGATCATAATGAGGTCATGGACCCGCTTTACATCGTGATCCGTGTTTAGCTCATCCTTGAGGACACGCCTGAGCAGGCGGGTGTAGTAGACGTCGTGGGCCGCATACTTGGCGTTCTTCGGCGACCAGCTCGTCTTCTCCTTGCCATCGATGTCCCAGTCAGGAGCGTTGAGGTACTTCTGTGCGAGGTACTTCAGGCTGTGACGGTCGTTCTCATCGAGCAGGTAGTGGGCGAGCATCGTGTCGAAGTCGACGCGCCACTTGACGCCGAAGCGAACCAGCATCCACAGGCAGTCGAATTTGCCATTGTGGAATACTGTCTTGCACTTCTTGAATTTGCGGGTGGCAAGCTTGACGATCTTCTCGAGATCCTCGCGGGACCATATGCCCGCGGTCTCCATCGGTACGATCCACTGCCGCTTGCGACAGCCGAACTGCATAGCCACGACCCGAGGAAGGTTGTTCGAGCCGTGAGTGCCCTTGTGCTGTGCGAGAAGTTCCTTCGAGGCTCTACCCTGTGCAATCAGCTCATCCTGCATCGTGGTGAAAGGATAGAGTCTCGACGTCTCAAGGTCGCAGGACAC
>JASLCO010000246.1 GCA_030146505.1 Moraxellaceae bacterium | reverse complement strand
GGCCTGCACTTCGAGGTCTGCTACTACCAGGGCATGGAGTTCTGCATGGAAAAAGGACTGCAGGATTTCGACCCCGGCACGCAGGGCGAACACAAATTGCTGCGCGGCTTTGCGCCCCGCCTCACTCATTCCCTGCACTGGCTGGCTGAAGCCGGATTCCAGGCCGCCATCTTGCGTTTTGTGCAGGAAGAAAGCATGGCGGTCAGGCGCTATGCAGAAGATGCCGCCGGCGTGCTGCCGTTTCGGCAAGAGACGGGATCAGGTGAAGTCTGAAAAGGGAAAAGCGGCATGACACGCATGCATCCTGCATGCGGCATGAAAAAGAAGAGGCGATGAAAAAATAAAGCCCCGCTTTTGAGGGCGGGGCTTCAAGGGTTTTTCAGTCGAGCGCCTGGACGTCTTCGGCCTGGAAACCCTTCTGGCCCTTCACCACGGTGAATTCGACCTTCTGGCCGTCCTTCAGCGAGCGATGGCCGTCGCCACGAATGGCGCGGAAGTGCACGAACACATCTTCACCACCCGGACGCTGGATAAAGCCGAAACCCTTGGCATCGTTGAACCACTTTACGGTGCCCTGTTCACGATTGGACATTGTTGCGAACCTCAAACTAATTCAGACCGCCGCTGAAGCATCCCATCCACAGCAACCGCCTGTTTTTGAACATCCGGTTCGTGATAGTCGTTACAACGGAACGGCCCGATTAGACACGGAATGCAAGCGCCTTGCAATCATCCCGAAAAGGGTGTTCATGCACCTGTCACACGGCAAAAAAATGCCCCGGTACCGGGCATTTCACGCCGCGAGTTTGGGCATGGGGCAATCCAGAAGTGCGGCCACCACACGCAGCAATTCATACTCTTCCAGACGCACTTCAGCGTCGGCCAGCACGGCGGTTGCCGCCAGTTCCAGCACATTCCGGCGATCGGGCAGCGACAGTCCCGCCAGCACCTGCATGCCCATGGCCAACTGCGAAAGCCGGGTGAATCCCGGCGCAGGCAAGGCCGGCGGCGAACTGCTGACCGTGCGCATCAGACGCTGGTAGGTGCGTTCGAGACGTTCCCCTTCCATGCCGCCGGTCCGCAGGAAGGTGGCCACCATCACCGCCAGCATGGGCTCGCACTGGGCCAGCCGGACCGATCGCGGGCGTGGCCCGACATGCAGTTGCTTGCGCAACAGCATGAGCAGGGCAAATTCAAACGTGCTGAGCCGGCGATCCAGTTGTGCGAACGCCTGAAGGCGGCCGAGGAATTCGCGCTGTGCTGTGGCTTCCAGCAATTGCAGGCGCGGCAGTGCCAGCTCGGTCAGCGGCAGGGCATAACAGAGGTCCAGTCCCTCCAGCAGGCGAAAAAGCACAGACACGCGATCCACCAGTTGCGGCTCATGCTGCTGCAGGAAGTTGCGGAGTATTTCTGCTGGCGCGGCATTCTGCCGCGCAATGAGGGCATAGAGCAGCGCTTGCGCACCACGACTGTCCTGCAAGGCATCCTGCACACCCATCGGCAGGCGCCGGTGCAATTCACTGGCGGAGTCCAGTTCGTCAGGGCGCACGGTTCCTGCCCTGGCCACCAGCGCGGCAGCCGGTGCCGCCAGCTCCCGCAATTCACCCGGCGCAGGCATGGCTGTACCGGAAAAATAGGCAATGGGTGGCAAATCCCGCGGCCTCGAAGGCACGGACAAGCCCTGGCTGCTGGCAACGGCGGCCGCGGTTTCCGTCTGCCGGCGCTGCTCGCGCTGGCGCACACGGTCGCGCACCAGATATTGCCGGCCGAGCATGGCAATGCGTTCATCCAGCGGCGGATGCGTGGCAAACAGCGCGGAAAAATGCAGGGTTTCGCCAAAGCACATATGGCTCATGGATTCGGCGCGGATATTGCCCAGCCAGGAATGCCCGCTGGCATGTTTTATTTTCAGGAGCGCCGAGGCCAGGCCATCAGGATTGCGCGTGAACTGCACGCTGGAGGCATCGGCCAGGAATTCACGCTGACGCGAAATCGCTGCCTTGATGAGGCGACCGAAAAAAAGTCCCAGCGCCCCCACGGCCCAGAGCAGGAGACCCACCACGATCAGTTGCGGCACGATGCGCCGGTTGTCGTCACGCTCGGATGACGGCGCCGGAAAAGAAAGGCGCAGGAGAAAACCACCGATCTGCCCTATCGCCAGAATGCCGGCCAGCAGGGCCATGAGGCGCACATTCAGGCGCATGTCGCCATTGAGGATATGGCTGAATTCATGCCCGACCACGGCCTGCATTTCATCGCGGCTGAACGCTTCCAGCGCGCCCCCGGTGACCACCAGCGCCGTCTCGTCGATATTGAGGCCGGCGACAAAGGCATTGATGCCGTATTCGCGGTCCATCACGTACAGCACGGGCGCCGGCACACCGGAGGCAATCGCCATCTCGGCCACCACATTGATGAACTGGCGCTCGTGCGGATTGCCGGTGGCGAAATCCACGCGGCGCCCGCCCATCATTTCCGCAATGGCCTGGCCACCGCCCCGCAGGCGCAGGTACTCCAGCAGGCTGCCTCCCAGCACCACCAGCAAGACGGCCAGCACGGCCCGCGATGACCAGTCATGCCAGTACCAGTAGCCATGGGTGGCATGGATGAGGCGGCCGAGCACGAAGAGGCCGGCATTCACCGCTGCAATGGTCAGCAGCACCGCCAGCGAAAAATAAAGAAGCAAACGCCCGGTCTGTCGCCGGGCGTTTGCCTGATGCTCGAAGAAATCCATGCGTCTTTCCGCGTGCGGCTCAGAAGCTCACCTTGACTGGCCGGCGAGCTTCCACATCGGGAATGTCCAGTTGCGTTGCCTGCGGAAAACCGAAGGCGCCTGCCACGAAGAAGTTGGGAAAGCTCTCGCGCTTGATGTTGTATTCCATCACGGCGTCATTGAAAGCCTGGCGCGCAAAGCCGACACGGTTTTCCGTGGAGGCCAGTTCTTCCATCAACTGCTGCATGGTCTGGTTGGCCTTGAGGTCGGGATAGTTTTCCGACACGGCCAGCAAGCGCCCCAGCGATGCGCCCAGCACACCCTCGGCCTGGCCCAGCTTTTCCACCATGGCCGCATTGTCCGGCGCACCTGCCACCGCTTTTGCCGCCGCCAGCGCCGAATTGCGCGCGGCAATCACCTGGGTGAGCGTGTCTTTTTCATGGGCCAGATACGTCTTGGCGGTTTC
>JASLCO010000225.1 GCA_030146505.1 Moraxellaceae bacterium | reverse complement strand
ATAGTTCTGACTTCTGCCATCACCCAGTTGACCGCTGCTATCAAAGCCCCAGCAAACCGCCGTACCGTCAGACTTGAGCGCACAGCTGTGATACATGCCCGCCGAAATGGACACCACGCCCGAGAGGCCGGACACGGCGACCGGTGTTGAGCTACTGCCCCCCATATTCCCGTCGCCCAGTTGACCATAGGGATTCCATCCCCAGCAGCTAACCGTGCCATCGGACTTGAGCGCACAGGTATGGCCGCCACCCGCGCTAATGGCGACCACATCATCAAGACCCAGAACCTGCTGCGGTACGGAGTTGTTTGTTGTGGTGCCATCACCCAAGGAGCCATAACCGTTGTAACCCCAGCAAACGACAGTGCCGTTATCTTTGAGCGCACAGATATGAATATCTCCCACCGCAATCGCCACCACATTGCTGAGGCCAGAAATTGTCGCGGGGGTTATATCGGTGGGCAGCATCATGTTGCTACGGGTTTGACTCTGTACGCCCCAGCAAGCCACGGTGCCATCCACTTTAAGCGCGCATGTCTGCTCTTCGCCGGCGTCAACAGCCACGGCATCGGTGAAAACCACCACGGGTATCGTGCTGAATGCAGTGCCGTCGCCCAACTGCCCGCTACCCCAACAAAATACCTTGCCATCCGCCTTGAGCGCGCACGACTGATGTGATCCCGCCGTAACGGCAACAACCTGACTGAGACTGGAAACCGCCACAGGGATTGCGCTGTCATTCTGATTTCCGCTGCCCAATTGGCCGTAATAGTTGTATCCCCAACACGCGGCGGTGCCATCTGCCTTGATGGCACAGATATGGTTTCCGTCACCCGCACCACCACCCGAACTCAGGGCGAACCGGGCCGTCGCCGTCAATCCTGGCGTCACCGTCAATGTCACCGGATTACTGGTGGCACTGCCCTCGCTATTGCTCGCCACGGCACGGAACTGTTTGCCGTTATCGCCGCTCACCGTGGCCGGCGTGTCGTAAGCATTTGCAGTGGCACCAACGATATTGCTCCAGCTCGCGCCACTATCGGTGGACAGCTGCCACTGGTAAGTGGGCGTGGGCACGCCGCTGGCCACCGCACTGAAATGCGCGCTGCTGCCGGCATTCACACTGGCATCCTCTGGCTGTGTGGTGAACGCTGGCGCGGCATTGGCCGCCACCACCGTCAGCGTGACGGCATTGCTGGTGGTGCTGCCTTCGCTGTTCGTGGCAACAAGACGGAATTGCGCGCCGTTGTCGCCGGCTGTCGTTGCAGGCGTGGTGTAGTTGTTCGCCGTTGCACCGGCAATGTCGGCCCAGCTCGCGCCGCTGTCACCGGAACGCTGCCATTGCAGGGTCGGCGTCGGCGTGCCGGCAACGCTGGCGCTGAAGGTGGCAGTGCTGCCGGCAGCCACGCTCTGGTTGCCAGGCTGAGCCGGGAAAGACGGCGCCCCATTGCCCGACGATGCGGCGTTGATCGTGAGCACGGCCGCATTGCTGGTGACACTGCCCGCGCTGTTGCTCACCTGCACGCGGAACCGGGCGCCGCTGGCAGCCGCCACGGTGGCCGGCGTGGTGTAGCTGGCAGCGTTCGCACCGCTGATGTCGCTCCAGCTCGTGCCACCGTCAGCGGAAAGTTGCCATTGCCAGGAGGGCGAGGTGCCGGTGGCCGAGACGCTGAAAGTGGCCGTGGCCGGCTCGGTCACAGTCTGGTCGGCTGGCTGCACGGTGATGACCGGCGCCTCTGCCATGGCCGTGACCGTGAGCCGGGCTGACGAGCTGGAAACCGTGGCCCCGGCTGCCGTGACCAGCACGCGGAAAAGATGACCGGAATCGCTCAAGGCAACATTCGTCGGGCTGTAACTGCTTGCCGTCGCGCCGGGAACATTCGTCCAGTTCGCACCGTCATCCGTGCTGGCTTGCCATTGGTAGCTGGGCGACTCACCCGTGGCACTCACGCTGAAAGCAGCATCACTGCCGGCCACCACGGAAATATCCGAAGGTTTGCGTGGTGATGACGGGCGTGGCCGGTGCCGTGCTGTCATCACTGCCGCCGCAGGCCGCCAGTAAAAGCGTCATGCCCAGCAGTACAAGAAGCGACCGCCATCCCTGTTTCATGCCGAAGAATCTGTCCATTTCTTTCCTGCTCCGTCCTTGGGGGCGCTCACGACCACCCACCTCCATCTTTAGAGCATGGAAAAAAACGGACACCGGCAGCAGTGCCGAAAGTCATGCCATGGTGAAAACACCTTGCTCCCTTCTTGTGCGCCGCAAGAGAGACCATGCGCAAAAATGACTTTGGACACTGTGCGTCATCGCACGACAAGGCCTAACATCCACGGCATGAATGCAAGGAATGCGCTTCCTCTCTCAGCCATGAACGCAAGCACGACAAGGACTGATACCGCTGCCGGCATTCTGCTGGTCGATGACCACGAGCTGGTGCGCCTGGGATTTCGCGCACTGGTCCAGTCACAGTCTTCCCTGGCGCAGCCGCCGCTGGTCGTGTTCGAAGCCCGCACGCTGGCCGATGCGCTGGCGCTGTATGGCGCGCATCACGCCGACATCACCGTGGTCGTGCTGGACCTCAGCCTGCCGGACAGCGAGGGGCTGGAGAGCCTGGTGGCCTTTCGCCAGCGCTTTCCCGACGCCGCAGTGGTCGTGCTCTCGGGCATGGACCATCCCGCCACCGTGCAAAGCGTGCTGACATTGGGAGCCGTATCCTTCTTTCCCAAATCCGGAGAGCTCGGCGACATGCTGGGTTTCGTGCACAGCTGCGTGCTGCACGGGCCGGCCGTCGCCAGCCAGCAACTGCCGCATGCCACGCCCAGCTTTGCCGCGCATAACGGCATGGCCGCCAGGGATGGATTCGCGCCAGCCGGCAGACAAATGCTGTCCAGCCGCCAGTTGCAGATCCTGCAGTGGCTGCTGGAAGGCAAGTCCAACCGCGAGATCAGCGAGCAAGCCTGTCTTTCCGAAGGCACGGTGAAAAATCACGTCTCGACGCTGCTGCTGTCGTTTGGCGTACGTTCACGAGCCCAACTCATCAGCAAGCTGCGCACATGACTCCGACTTCACCCACGCTTCCCGGCAATACCGGCAGCCATGCAGGCAGCCACTCCAGCGTGCCGGACCTTGATGCGCGCATCCTGCGCGAGCAGGCAGCCTCCCTGTTTTCCACGGTCCGCTCCGCCACCTACAGCGACAGCGTGGTCACCGTGGTATTCGGTCTGCTCATGTACTGGCAGACGCATCAGTGGGTGATTTTTCCGTGGATGGCCGTGCGCCTTTACACCCTGACGCGCATGCCGCTGATGACGGCCTACTTCAAGGATGTCGATGCCGACAAGAACATCGGGCACTGGATAAACACCTATTGCCGCGAGCTGCGCATCAACACGGCCGGCTGGGGCCTGGCCCCCGTGCTTTTTTTGCCGGACAGCGTACCGCTCACCTCCGTCATGACACTGGTCATCATGGGCTTCTGCATGGGCGGGGTACTCGCCGTCGCGCCCCTGCGACGCGCCACCTACAACCTGCTCCTGCCCATGATGCTGGGGCTGATACTGGGCCTGCTGCTGCGGGCCAATATGCTCAACCTGTGTCTGGCCGGTTTTTGCGTCGCCTTCCTGGTTGCGGTGTTGCGTTTTGCCAAGGCCCAGAACGAATTGCTGACCAACGCCCTGCGTACGCGTTTTGAAAAAGTGGCCCTGGCAGAACGCCTGGAAGAACAGATGCGTGCCACCGAACAGGCCAGCCAGGAAAAAACCCGTTTCCTCGCGGCCGCCAGCCATGATCTGCGCCAGCCCCTGCATGCCATCGCCCTGCTGGGCGCTGCGCTGGAAAAGGAACTCGGCGGCCGCCCGGAGCAGCGCAATGCCTCACGCCTGATGCGGGCCGTCAATGTGCTGCGTCACTCCCTGGACACTATGCTGGATGTGTCACGGCTGGATGCCGGCGTGGTGGTCGCCGAGCGCCAGGCCGTGTCACTGCACAATCTTTTCCAGTCACTCAACCAGGGCTTTGTCAGCACGGCCAGCGAAAAAGACATACAGCTGCGCCTGCGCACCAGCCCGCTCTGGGTGGA
>JASLCO010000218.1 GCA_030146505.1 Moraxellaceae bacterium | reverse complement strand
GGGTATAGGGTTTTTCCACGTCGAGAATGGCGGGATCTATGGTCTGGTAGCCCTGCACGCGCGTGGTCAGGTTCCAGTAGTTGCCCGGGGTGTAGATGAGCTCGCCGGTGCGCTCCTGGAAGGCGGTATTGGTGATGTTGAGGTCGGTGCCGAGATCGATGAAATAGGCGTTGTCGGAAACGTAGTTGACGTTGGTATTGAACTGCACGTCGGGCAGCACCTCGCCTTTCTGCTGCCAGGACAGGCTCTTGCGGTCGCGGTTGCCGTACAGCGCATCGGAGGGCAGGTAGCCGGCCTCCAGCGTGCCTTCGCCCAGCGCGGGCAGCAGGTAGCGGAATTCGCCTTCGAGCATGGTGCCGCGCCGCGTCATGAGACGTGGCGTGAGCGTGGCGTCGTAATTGGGGGCGAGGTTGAGGTAGACCGGCAGGGCGAAATCGAAGCCGCCGTCGTTGGTATTGCCGAAGCGCGGGATCAGGATGCCGGTCTGGCGCCTGTCATCAATCGGGAAATTGAAATAGGGCACATAAAGGACGGGTACGTCCTTGACGTTGAGCACGGCGCTGCGCACGGTGCCGCGGCCGCTGTTCTGGTCCAGCTTGATGTCGCGCGCCTCGAAACTCCAGCTGCGCTTGTCCGGCGGGCAGGTGGAGATTTCACCGCGGGCAATCTTGATGACGCCGCTTTCCCGGCGCTCGATCTGGTCGGCGCGGCCCTGGGCATTGATGGCGCTGAAGATGAATTCGGTGCGCTCCACATGCGCCTGCTGGGTGTCGAAGTCGTAATCGGCCTTGTCGCCCGTCATCACCATGCCAGGCTCGGCAATCAGGATGTTGCCGCTGAAGCGGCCCTGGCCACGGCCCTGGCTGAGTTCGGCCTGGTCGGCATCAATGCGGCGTCCGGGCTGGCGTATGCTGACGCGTCCGCGCAGGGTGGAAAGGCCGTTGGCGTCGTAATGCACGTCCTCGGCCTGCACGTCCACGTCGCTGTCTTCGGGATTGCCGATTTTGGCTTTTGGGGGAATCGGCGTGATCCAGGCCCCGGGGCAGACCGGGTCCAGGCGTGGCTGCTCGGCAAGCGGCAACTGCTTGATCTGGGCGCGGCTGGCCCAGCCCATGAGCGGTTTGTCGGCCGCGTCAGCCGGCTCCGGCAGCTCGGCCGTGGCGGCAAGGCAGCAGGGCGCAAAAAAGGCCAGCCAGAGCAGGGCGTGCGGGTGACGGGGCATGGGCAATAAACAGAAAGTGGCCAGAAGCAGGCTGGTAGAGACGCAAAGTTGCCGGATAATAGGCAACTTGTTTTGGCCGGGCCACAGGATTTTGTAAGAGCCTGTTCAGGGAGTTGCTGATGAGTGTTGTAGATGAACGGGCACTGGCATTGCAGGCCTGGGCGGTGGACTGGCTGGGCCGCGAGCGCCCTGATCTCAAGCCGGCCGGTGATCTTGTCACGGTATCCGGAGATGCCAGCTTCCGCCGCTATTTTCGCCTGCCCTTGCGCGCCGGCAGCCTCATCGCGGTGGATGCGCCGGCGGACAAGGAAAACTCCCGCCCCTTTGTGGCCATTGCCCGCGCCCTGCGCGCCCACGGCGTGCATGTGCCGGAGGTGATGGCTGCCGACTTCGGCCAGGGCTTCATGCTGCTGGAAGATTTTGGCGACACGCTGCTGCGCCCGGCCCTCAACGAGGCCTCGGTGGACGCGCTCTACACACGAGCCATGGAAACCCTGCTGCACCTGCTGGCCTGCAGCGAGGTGCCGGGCCATGAGCTGCCGGTCTATGACCGCAAGCGCCTCGTGGATGAAATGGCCCTGCTGCGCGACTGGTTCATTCCACGTTATCTCGGTCTTGTCCTGAACACGGAACAGCAGGCCGTGCTGGAAAATGCCTTCGTGGCGATTGCCGATGCCGTGACACAGCAGCCACAGGTCTTCGTGCACCGCGACTACCATTCGCGCAACCTCATGCTGCTGGCGAATGGCGAGATTGGCGTCATCGATTTCCAGGATGCGGTGACCGGCCCTGTCAGCTATGACCTCGTGTCCCTGCTGCGCGATGCCTATGTGGTGTGGCCACCGGCACAGGTGGAAAAGTGGGTGGCACAGTTTGCCGCCATGCTGTGCGAGACCGGCCACCTTTCCGCTGCTGACGAAGCTGTTTTCCCGCGCTGGTTCGACTGGATGGGCGCGCAGCGCCATCTCAAGGTGGTGGGCATTTTTGCGCGACTGTCGATACGTGACGGCAAGCATGCCTATCTCAATGACATTCCCGTCGTCTTCAACTACCTGCTGGCCGAAATCCGGCCCTATGCCGAACTGCATGCCCTGTTTGAATTGCTGCGCGGGGTGATCCTGCCTGCCTATCTGGAAAAGCAGCCCGCCGCGCGCGTGGTGCTGGGGCATTGGGTAATGTAATGAAAGCGATGATATTGGCCGCCGGTCTTGGCACGCGCATGCGTCCGCTGACCGACCACACGCCCAAACCCCTGCTGGAAGTCGGCGGCAAGCCGCTGATCGTCTGGCATATCGAAAATCTGGCGCAGGCCGGCTTTACCGAACTCGTCATCAATACGGCCTGGCTGGGCGAAAAACTGGAAGCGGCGCTGGGCAACGGCCGGCAATTCGGTGTGTGCATCCACTGGTCGCATGAGGGCGAGCCTCTGGAAACCGCTGGTGGCCTGATCAAGGCGCTGCCGCTGCTGGGCCCTGATCCTTTTCTCGTGGTGAACGGTGATATCTGGCTGCGCTATGACTTCACCATGCTGCGTACCACGTTTGCACATACGCAGAAACTGGCGCATCTCGTGCTGGTGGGGAATCCTGAGCACAATACCAAGGGCGATTTCAGCCTGGATGGCCGTGTGTTTGCCGGCGTGGAATGCACGGTGCGCAATGAAGGCGAACCCCGTTTCACATTCTCCGGCCTCTCTGTCCTGCACCCGCAGCTTTTTGCCGGCCTGCCGGAGGGCAAGCGTGCGCTGGCGCCGCTTTTGCGGGCAGCGATTGCGAATGAAAAAGTGACGGGCGAATATTTTGCCGGTCCCTGGGTGGATGTGGGCACGCCGCAGCGACTGGCCGAGCTGGATGCACAGATACGCAGCGGCATGATTTGAAAAGCCGCAATTTGAAGAATTCCTGACAGGAAAAGAACAATGACTGATTACCTGATCGCCCCATCCATCCTTTCCGCCGACTTCGCCCGCCTCGGCGAGGATGTGGACAAGGTGCTGGCCGCCGGCGCCGACATCGTGCATTTCGACGTGATGGACAACCACTATGTGCCCAACCTCACCATCGGGCCCATGGTCTGCAAGGCCCTGCGCAAATACGGCGTGACGGCGCCTATCGACGTGCATCTCATGGTCAAGCCGGTGGACCGCCTCATCGGTGACTTCATCGAGGCCGGTGCCAGCTACATCACCTTCCACCCGGAAGCCTCGGAACATATTGACCGCTCGCTGGCGCTGATCCGTTCCGGTGGCTGCAAGGCCGGCCTCGTCTTCAATCCGGCCACGCCCCTGCATCATATCGACCATGTCATGGACAAGCTGGACATGGTGCTGCTCATGAGCGTGAACCCCGGTTTTGGCGGCCAGGCCTTCATTCCGCACACGCTGGAAAAACTGCGCGAAGCACGTGCCCGCATCGACAAGGCCGGCCTGCCCATCCGTCTTGAAATCGATGGTGGTGTTGGCGTGAAAAATATCCGTGAAATTGCACAGGCCGGCGCCGACACCTTTGTTGCCGGCTCTGCCATTTTCAATGCACCGGATTACGCCGAGGTCATCAGGCAGATGCGCGCCGAGCTGGCGCAGGTGACGCGCTGATGGCGCTTTTCTCCGCGGTGGGTGTCACGCCCAAACTCGTGATGTTTGATCTGGATGGCACCCTGGTGGATTCGGTGGCGGATATTGCGCTGTCGCTGAATCGTGGTCTGGTGGATGTCGGTCTTGAAGCGGTGAGTGTCGAGCAGGTAAAGACCTGGATAGGGCGCGGTGCTTCCCGTCTCGTTTATTGCGTGCTGGAGCATCAGCGCCAGTCACCGGATCTGCATGATGAGCTGCTGGCCCGCTTCATGGCGCGCTATCAGGAATCGGTCTGCGAAGTGAGTACGGTCTATCCGGGCGGGCGCGAGCTGCTGCTGGCCTGCAAGGCCGCCGGCATCAAACTGGCCTGCGTTACCAACAAGCCCTATGCCCCGGCCAAGGCTCTTTTGGAGGCGCTGGACCTGCTGGAGCCATTCGATCTGCTCTTGGGTGGCGACTCCCTGCCGCACAAGAAGCCGCATCCGCTGCCCCTGCAGCACTGTCTGCAGCATTTCGGCCTCAAGGCCGGCGAGGCCCTGATGGTGGGGGATTCACGCAATGATGTGGAGGCGGCCAAGGCGGCCGGGGTCAAGGTGGTGGCCGTGCCCTGGGGCTATAATCACGGCGAGCCCATAGAGGCGGCGCAGCCGGACTGGCTGGTTGATTCACTCACTGAGCTGCTTTAACCTGCGGCTCTCTCTTTTCCTCTTTCATCCGGGCTTTTCAACGTGAAGGTACTTGCTCAGGACAAGCGTTGGCGCGACTGGCGATGGTGATTGCACCACCCCGGCCGTTTCCCATGCCCGTTTCCTGAGTTTCTGACTGACCGCTGAGTAGCCATCATGTCTCCCGAGCAAATCGCTGCCCTGGCTTCCCGGGGCTATAACCGCGTGCCGGTGGCGCGCGTTGTCCTTGCTGATCTCGACACCCCGCTTTCCGTTTACCTCAAGCTGGCCGATGCGCCGTTCAGCTATCTCTTCGAATCCGTGCAGGGTGGCGAGCGCTGGGGCCGTTATTCCATCATCGGCCTGCCGGCACGTACCGTGCTTACCGTGCGCGGTCACAGCGCTGCGCTGACGCGTGATGGCGTGGAAATCGAACGCCACGAGGCGGCCGATCCGCTGGCCTTTGTCGAGGAGTTCCAGCGCCGCTTCCATGTCGCGCCGCATCCCGAGCTGCCCAAGTTCACCGGCGGCCTGGTCGGCTTTTTCGGCTATGACTGCGTGCGCTATGTGGAAAAGAAACTGGCGGCCTGCAGCAAGCCCGACCCCATAGGCGCACCGGATATCCAGCTCATGGTGTCCGAGGATGTGGTGGTCTTCGACAATCTCAAGGGCGAGCTTTTCCTCATCACGCACATTGATCCGGCCGAGCAGGGCGGGCGCGAGCAGGCGGAACAGCGCCTGGATGCGCTGGTGCAGCGTCTGCGTGAGTCGCTGGATACCTCGGCCATGCACGAGAGCGTGAGCAAGACGGTGACGGAAGCGGATTTCCTGTCCAGCTTTGGTCAGGATGCCTTCAAACGTGGCGTGGACCACATCAAGGAATACGTGCTGGCCGGCGACATCATGCAGGTGGTGCCTTCGCAGCGCATGAGCGCGCCCTTCACGGCTTCGCCCATGCTGCTCTATCGCGCGCTGCGCCATCTCAATCCTTCGCCTTATATGTATTACATGCGCACCGACGAGCTCACCATTGTCGGTTCCTCGCCGGAAATCCTGGCGCGCATGGAAGACGGCCTTGTCACCGTGCGTCCCATTGCCGGCACGCGCAAGCGTGGAGCAACACCCGAGGCCGATGCTGCGCTGGAAACCGAGTTGTTGGCTGACCCCAAGGAAATTGCCGAACACCTGATGCTGATTGATCTCGGGCGCAACGACGTGGGTCGCGTGTCACAAACCGGCCAGGTGCGCGTGACGGAAAAAATGGCGGTGGAGCGTTATTCGCATGTGATGCACATCGTCTCCAATGTGGAAGCCGGCCTGAAACCCGAGGTCTCCGCCATGGACGTGCTGCGTGCCACCTTGCCGGCGGGCACGCTTTCCGGTGCCCCGAAAGTGCGCGCCATGCAGATCATCGACGAGCTGGAGCCGGTGAAGCGCGGTATTTATGGCGGCGCTGTCGGCTATCTCGGCTGGAACGGCAATATGGACACGGCCATCGCCATACGCACGGCGGTGATCAAGGATGGCGTGATGCATGTGCAGGCTGGTGCCGGCATAGTTGCCGACTCCGTGCCCGAATCGGAATGGCAGGAAACCCTGAGCAAATCGCGCGCCCTCATGCGCGCGGCCGAGGTTGCCACTGCCATCAAGTCCGGGGAATGACGCCATGATTTTAATGATCGACAACTACGACAGCTTTACATACAACATCGTGCAATACTTGGGAGAGCTCGGCCAGGATGTGAAGGTGGTGCGCAATGATGAAATCAGCATTGCCGACATCGAAAAGCTGGCGCCGGAAAAGATAGTCATCTCGCCCGGCCCTTGCTCGCCCAATGAGGCCGGCATTTCCATGGCGGCCATCGAGCATTTCGCCGGCAAGATTCCGGTGCTGGGTGTTTGCCTCGGGCATCAGTCCATAGGCCAGGTTTTTGGCGGCAAGGTGGTACGTGCGCGCCAGGTCATGCATGGCAAGACTTCGCCCATTCATCATAAAGATGTTGGTGTTTTCTCCGGCCTGAATAATCCGCTGACGGCAACGCGTTACCATTCGCTGATCATTGAAAAAGAGTCGCTGCCGGACTGCCTGGAAATCACGGCCTGGACACAGCTGCCGGATGGCTCCGTGGACGAGATCATGGGCGTGCGCCACAAGACGCTGCAGGTCGAGGGCGTGCAGTTCCATCCGGAATCCATACTCACCGAGCAGGGCCATGAGCTCTTGAAGAATTTTCTCGACGGCAAGTAATTAGCACTCCCTCTCCCTTTGGGGCGAGAGGGGAATTAACGAAGCCCTGCTTCGTTCCCTCGCAGCGCCATTTTCCTCTTGGAAAATGGCCGGGGCACGAAGTGGGGGCGGGGTGAGGGCTTGTTGCCTGATCCCCCTCACCCCAACCCTCTCCCGAAGGGAGAGGGGGAGATATGCAAATGGATATCAAGACGGCGCTGGCGCGTATTGTCGACCGCATCGATCTTTCCCTGGCCGAAATGCAGGACGTGATGCGTAGCATCATGACCGGCGCGGCTACCGATGCGCAGATTGCCGCTTTCGTGATGGGCCTGCGCATGAAGGGTGAATCGCTGGACGAGATTGAAGGTGCCGTGCGCATCATGCGTGAACTCATGATGCCGGTGGAGCTGGGTGACCTGCCACATGTGGTGGACATCGTCGGCACCGGCGGTGATGGCGCGAACATGTTCAATGTCTCCACGGCTTCGGCCATGGTGATTGCCGCCGCGGGCGCGCATGTTGCCAAACATGGCGGCCGTGCCGTTTCCTCCAGCAGTGGCAGTGCCGATCTCCTGACGGAGGCCGGCCTCAATCTTTCACTGACCCCCGAGCAGACGGCACGCTGCATACGCGAAATTGGCGTGGGCTTCATGTTTGCCGTGAATCATCACGCTGCCATGAAGCATGCGATTACCGCGCGCAAGGATGTAGGTTTGCGTACGCTGTTCAATATCCTGGGGCCGCTCACCAATCCGGCCGGCGTGAAACGGCATGTGATCGGCGTGTTCAACGGCCAGCTTTGCCGGCCGCTGGCAGAGGTGTTGCAGCGCCTGGGCAGCGAACATGCGCTGATCGTGCATGCCAGGGACGGACTGGATGAATTCAGCCTGGCCACCAGCACGCAGGTGGCCGAGCTGAAAAAGGGTGAAATCCGTGAATACACGCTGACGCCGGAAGACGTGGGCCTGAAAAGCCAGAGTCTGATCGGACTCACGGTGTCCAGCTCGGCGGAGTCGCTGGCGCTGATACGCGATGCCCTGGGCAAGCGCCAGGGCGAATATGCCGACAAGGCTGCGGATGTGATTGCCCTCAATGCCGGTGCCGGCATCTATGTGGCCGGCTTGGCGCGCGATATCAGGCAGGGCGTGGCACTGGCGCATGATCTGATCAGCACCGGCCAGGCGCTGGAAAAATTCGATAACCTGCGTGAGTTCACGCGATCTCTTGGCGCTTGAGCGTGTAGGTGCGAATTCATTCGCACAAGAAGGTATCT
>JASLCO010000177.1 GCA_030146505.1 Moraxellaceae bacterium | reverse complement strand
CATATGCCTGTCTCCGTAGGAGCGGCTTCAGCCGCGAACGTTTTTGCCGTTGCCTCTCACGAGCCGCAGGCGCAATCACGTTTCACCCGATGCCGCGCAGCGGCGAGCTCACGTCTCACTTCTTTTCAAACACCGCAATCGATTCCACATGCGTGGTATGGGTAAACATGTCCATCACACCAGCCTTCAACAGACGGTAGCCCGCCTCTTTCAGCAGACCGGCATCACGCGCCAGCGTGGCCGGATTGCAGGACACATAGACCACGCGCTTTGCCTTGAACTTCGGCAGGTACTTCACCACTTCTTCGGCACCGGTACGTGCCGGGTCAATGAGTATCCGGTCGAAACCCTGCCTGGCCCAGGACTGCTGCGAAAAATCCACGAACAGGTCCTGCGCATGAAACGACACATTCGTTAAACCATTGCGACGCGCATTTTCCATGCCGCGGTCCGCCATGGCCTGCACGCCTTCCACGCCAACCACTTCGCGGGCCTTTGTCGCCAGGGGCAAGGTGAAATTGCCAAGACCGCAGAAGAGATCCAGCACGCGGTCCTGTGGCTGCGGGTCGAGCAATTCCAGTGCCAGCTTCATCATGCGGCGGTTGAGGCCGGCGTTGACCTGGGTGAAGTCCATGGGATGGAAGGCCATGCTCAGGCCCTGGCCATCCGGCCGCTGGAAATCGGGCAGAGCATAGTGCAAGCGGTCTGCTCCATCCGCCGGCCAGACCTTGTGCACGGAATCATTGCCGCCCGGCTGCAGATACAGATGCCAGCTGCGGGCTGCGCAAAAGGCCGTGAGTGCCGCGATATCGCTGTCCGGCAAGGGCTCCATGTGACGGAAAACCAGCGCCACGTCATCGTCGCCCGCGGCCACTTCTATCTGGGGAATACGGTCACGCATTTCCAGGCCGTTGATCATCTCGCGCAAGGCCATGAGCTCGTGGCCCAGACGCACATCCAGCACTTCGCACTGCCGGATGTCGGCCAGGAAATTGGACTGCTTTTCGCGGAAGCCCACCAGCAGTTCGTCTTTCTTGATGACGAACTTCACGCCCAGGCGGGCCTTGCGGCGATAGCCCAGGTCGGCATCCAGCAGGGGTGGCAGCCACTCTTCCGGTTCGATATTGCCGAAATGGCGGAACTGCTCGGCCAGCACATTCTGCTTGAACGTTATCTGTGCCTCGCGCGACATGTGCTGCAGCGAGCAGCCACCGCAGATGCTGAAATGCGCGCAGGGTGGCGGTACACGATCAGGTGAGGCGGACAACACTTCCAGGGTGCACACCTCATCGTATTTTTTATGAGTGGCGATGTAAGCAGCGCGCACGGTTTCCCCGGGCAGCGCGCCTTCCACGAAAACCAGCTTGCCCTCAATACTGGCAATGCCGCGGCCTTCATGGCTGAAGCGGTCTATGGTCAGCTCCACTGGCGGGCGTGCCCGCATTTTTTCACGTCGTGTCATATCTGCTCGTTTCATTCGTCATTCCCGCGAAAGCGGGAATCTCCAGATGCAAGGCTGTGACTTTGTTCTTGAGATTCCCGCTTCCGCGGGAATGACGGGTATTTTTCAGGGTGCGGTTTCTTTATGAAGACGCGGAATTCTTTTCCCATGCCTCAAGGAATTCGGTGAAGTGCGGCCTGGCTTCCTTGCGCAGGAGCTGGCGCAGGAGTTCCAGCTCCGCCTCATAAGCCGAAGCATCCAGCTGGCCACGCATGAGCTGGAAGCGCAGGTAGACCAGCCAGGTATTGAGCACATCGGTTTCGCAGTAATTGCGTATGCCGGCAATATCGCCATCCAGATAGGCATCCCACACTTTCGCACCGCTCATGCCCATCTTGCCGGGAAAGCCCAGGAGGGTGGCAATCTGGTCAAGAGGCTGTGAAGCCCGCGGCTGGTAGCCGGCGAGGATGTCCATGAGATCGGTGTGGCGCAGGTGGTAGCGGCTGATGTAGTTGTTGAACTTGAAGTCGCGGTCGTCCTCGCCCAGGTCCCAGTAGCGCGGCGCACTCACGCCATGCTTGAGCGCGCGGTAATGCAGCACGGGCAGGTCAAAGCCGCCGCCATTCCATGACACCAGCGTGGGCATGTAACGCTCTATGCCGCTGAAGAAGCGCGTGATGAGGTCTTTCTCGTCCGAGTTTTCATCGCCCAGCGACCACACCTTGATGCCCTCGCGCGTGCGCAGCACGGCCGAAATGCAAACGATGCGCTGCAGGTGATGGCGCAGGAAATCCGAACCCCCGGTTTCCTGGCGGCGGATATTGAACAGGGCATTGGCCGTGTCCTTGTCGTCCAGTCCTTCCAGGCCGTAGATACGCTGGCCACCGTCCACATCGGGCACGGTTTCGATATCGAAGACGAAGATGTTGTTCATGCTTTTTTCCTTGCCTGCTTTTTCGCAGGAGCGGCTTCAGCGTTACCCAAATACACCCGTCGAAAGATAGCGGTCGCCCCGGTCACAAATGATGGCGACAAGCACGGCGTTCTCGACGCGCGTCGACAACTCCAGCGCCGCCCACACGGCACCGCCGGAAGACACGCCACAGAAAATCCCCTCTTCGCGCGCCAGACGCAGCATGGTGGCCTCGGCATCTTTCTGCTGCACATCCATCACCACATCCACACGGGCACGATCAAAAATCGTCGGCAGGTATTCCTCGGGCCAGCGCCGTATGCCGGCAATCTGGGAACCGTCGGAAGGCTGCAGGCCGACGATTTCCACGCCGGGATTCTTTTCCTTGAGATAGCGCGAGCAGCCCATGATGGTGCCGGTGGTACCCATGGAGCTGATGAAATGGGTGATCGTGCCTTCGGTCTGCTGCCAGATTTCGGGGCCGGTGCTGCGGTAATGCGCCAGCGGATTGTCGGCATTGCCGAACTGGTTGAGCACGCGGCCACGGCCTTCGGCCTGCATTTTCAGGGCGAGGTCACGCGCACCTTCCATGCCGACTGATTGCGTGACGGAAATCAGCAGGGCGCCATAGGCCGCCATGGCATCACGGCGTTCCTGGGTCTGGTTGTCCGGCATGATCAGGATCATGCGGTAGCCCTTGATGGCCGCCACCATGGCCAGCGCAATGCCGGTATTGCCGCTGGTGGCCTCTATCAGGGTGTCACCGGGACGGATATCGCCACGGGCTTCCGCTTCTTCAATCATGGAAAGCGCCGGACGATCCTTGACCGAGCCTGCTGGATTGTTGCCTTCCAGCTTGACCAGCACGGTATTGGAAGTGGCGCCGGGCAGGCGCTGCAGGCGGACCAGCGGCGTGCGGCCTACGGTTTCGGCAATGGTGGGGTAAACAGGCATGGGACTCCGGCCGGCAGTTCATGGCAGGGGCGCGATTGTAGAGGGAAACGCCGGGCAGGGGCACCGGCCCGCATGGCGTGCAGCATGAGACAAGACGGGGCCAACAGCACCGGTATCGGCCTGCCAGCCGCACGGTTATAGTTCGGCCATCCCGCCATCCGGACCGGCCCACTGAAGACTGCCCCATGAAAGCCAGGAGCCTGCAAACCCGCCTCATCGCCCTGATGCTCGTGCCCACCGCTCTGCTGGTATTGGGCTTAGGGATTTCCGTGGTGCTGGCCCGCTTCCACGGCCTGGAATCCGTGCAGGACGAGCGCGGCCACATCCTGCTGGCCAAGTACCGCTTTGCCTTCGACCAGATCCGCGAGGTCACGCCCGCCAGCCTGCAGGACCTGGCCGTGGCCGCGCTGGAAGAAACCGGCCTGCGCTCACTCAGCCTGCTGGACCAGAATGGCCGGCCCCTGCTGCACTCAGGCCCCCTGCCCCATGCCCTGAACCGCGGCCAGACGCTGGAACTGGACGACGGCATGCACCGTTACATCACCAGCGACAGCTGGCTCTATGTGCAGCGCCTGGGCAGTCCGGTGCCCACCGCCAACGGCCAGCTCCGGCAGGCCTGGGTGATGCTGGAGTTCAGCACCAGCGAACTCACCATACGCAAGTACGAATCGCTGCTGCTGGTGCTTACGCTTTGCCTCGCCACGCTGGCGGTGCTGGCCGCGGTGCTCATCCGCCAGGTGCACCGCTGGCTGGCG
>JASLCO010000176.1 GCA_030146505.1 Moraxellaceae bacterium | reverse complement strand
GCAGCTGGATCTGGATGCCCGTCATTATGAGGCACAGGGTTTGCGCTTTGCCCAGGATATTCCATGGCGTGAGACATCCTGGTCTTTGCAGCTGGGTTTCAATGTCCTGCAGGCGCAGGACCTGACAGATGGTTCCTTGCAGGGTGAGGCCAGGTTTTCGGGTGGCCCCATTGCGACCAACACCGTGCAGGGACTGGAGGGGGAAATCAATTACCACTACTCGCGACCACTGCTGCGGGAAGAGGAGCTGGGCTGGAATCCGGCGGAACCCGAAGGCATGGGCTACAGCCTGGATGCCGGGTTGAGTGGGGATTTTTCTTCAAGGCTGCATTTCATGGCCCAGGTGAATGATGTGGCCGGTTATATATTCTGGGATGCCGTGCCTGCGACGCGTTACGCCGTGGCCTGCGAGTGCTCGCAGGATATTTACGATGCGTCAGGGCAGCTGCAGGTAGATGCCCATTATCGTCAGCGCATGCCTTTTTCTGGTCGCACCAGACTGAGCTATGACGTGACTCCCGCCTGGCAGGCTTTTCTGGCGGCGTATGCCAACCCTCTGGTGACATTCGGCAGCCTTGGTTTTACCTATACGCAGCCGGGTTGGCAAAGCAGCATCGCCTACGAGCCACAAACAGCAGCACTGGATTTACGCCTGCAGGGAAAGTACGCAGGTTTGCACTGGTTGGCAGACAGTTTGAACAGCAGTGATGCTCATCGACTGGCTGCCAGCGTTTATGCGCAATACCGCTGGTAATCTGATTGCCGGCTTCAGAGCATCTTGCGCATCAGGCTGACATTCTTGCCTTCGAAATCCAGAGAGTGGATTTCCTGCCAGCCCCGGCGCTGATACAAGGCCTGTTGGTCTTCGGTGAAAAGATGCAGGGCCGCAAAGCCCTGCGCGGCGGCTTTTGCTTCAATCGTGGCAATCAGTTTTCCGCCCACTCCGGCACCGCGCGCGGCGGGCAGTACCAGCACATTGGCCAGCCAGGGCGTGTAGGCCGTGGCGCCGTTCATGTCGTCTTCCACCAGGCTGGCCGAGCCCAGCAGTTCATCTTCTTCATTCAGGGCAATCAGGGTGCAGGGAAAATTGCCGAGATGGCGACGGAATTCCTGTTCCCAGTCCGCCCCGGTCCAGCCGGGATGGGCGGCTTGCCATTGTGGCCGGTGCAGGGCGGCCAGCAGGGGCAGCAGATCGGGGCGTTCCTGCAAGGCGAGTATGCGCATGGCTCAGGCTCAGAGGTCTTCGCCACGCGCCCGCGCATGGCGCAGCTTCATGCGCCGCAGCATGTGTCGCAGGCCTTCTGCCACCGCCATCATGCCCATGCTGGCGGTGACCATGGTGATGGAGCCATAGCCCGAGCAGCTGAGGTCGCCGGCCTCGCAGCTTTCGCCTTCCGGCGTGCCCACGGCCTGGTCGGACCAGACGCAGGGAATGCCGAATTTTTCCTGCGGGTTTTTCGGGAAGCCGCAATCACGCCGCAACTGGCGGCGGATTTTTGCCAGCAGGGGATCGCGATGCGTGGCGGTGAGGTCGCTCACGCGCAACTGCGCGGGATCGGTTTTGCCGCCGGCGGCACCGGCCACCACGATGGGAATGCGGCGACGCCGGCACCAGACCACCATGGAGATTTTTGCATCCACGTCGTCGGTGCAATCCAGCACGAGGTCGGGCGTATCGGCGAAAAGGCTGGTGATGTTGTCGCGGGTGAGGAAATCGTCCACCAGCGTGAGCTGCAGGTGCGGGTTGATGCTGCGGGCGCGTTCGGCCAGTACGTCTATCTTGCCGCGCCCGAAGGTTTCCGTGAGCGCGGGCAGCTGGCGGTTCACATTGCTGGCCACCAGCACGTCCATGTCGATGAGTGTGAGGCGGCCTATGCCGCTGCGCGCCAGCGCCTCTATGGCCCAGGAGCCGACACCGCCGGCGCCGGCCACGAGCACATGCGCCTGCTCGTAGAGCGCGAAATTCGCAGCGCCGTAAAGGCGGCGGCTGCCGGCAAAGCGGCGCTCGTAATCATCGTCGGGCAGCGTGTCGGAAAGGGGCGGGATCATGGCGGGGCCGGCTGGTGTCAGGGGCGGCAATTATAACGGGCCACTGCCGGGCTGTGACGGCGTTCTCTGCTGGCGCTGCAAGCCTTGGCAGTCTTGCCGGCAGGCCCTAGGATGGCGGAAAAAATCGCGGTAACGCCTGATGTCCTTCACTGTTCCCCTCGTGGCCTCGCCCGCCGTCGGCAATGTCGTTTCCTTCATACAGCTGGCTGTGGCGCCGGTATTCCTGCTCACGGGCGTGGGAGCCATGCTGGGTGTGCTCACCAGCCGCCTCGCGCGCATCATTGATCGCGCGCGCCGCCTGGAAGACCGTTACGAATCCACTGCCAGCCCGCGTGAGCGGGCCGGCCTGCACCAGGACCTCAAGCGGCTTTCGCACCGCGCGCGGCTCACCAGCTGGTCCATCAGTTTCTGCACGTCCTGCTCGCTGCTGGTCTGCCTCATCATCATGACGCTGTTCCTGGAATCGCTGCTGGACGTGCATTTCCGTGGCGTGGTGCCGCTGCTTTTCATTGCCGCCATGACGGCGCTCATCATGGGTCTGCTGCTTTTCCTGCGCGAAATCTATCTGGCGACAGCGGCGCTGCGCATCGGCCCGCCGGATACGGGAGACATCTGATGCGCCTGCTGCCGGCGCTGGTCGTGTTCATGCTGCTGGGAGCGGGCAGGGCGCAGGCTGCGGAATGGCAGGTGGCATCGCATGAGCCGGGCCTCACGCTGTACACGCGTGCCGCGCCGGGCCAGGACCTCAAGGATTTCCGCGGCGTGGTGCGCATCAAGGCGCCCATGCGTGCCGTTGTGCAGACGCTGGCCGATGCCGGGCACATGCCGGAATGGTTTTTCAACATGCGCGAGGCGCGCTTCCTGGACATCGGCAGCGGCAGCGGCAGCGAAGACAGCCATCTTTATTTCGTCATCAAGGGCATGTGGCCGGTTAGCGACCGCGATGGCGTGCTGCGCCTGCAGCTTGAACAGGAGGCGCGGACGCTGGTGCTGCACATGACGGGCTCGGCGGCACCGGAGGCCTATCCACCCATGCGCGAGCGCGTGCGCATTCCCCGCCTGCAGGTGGACTGGACGGTGACGCCGGTTTCTGCCACGGAAACCGAGGTGTGTCTGGAGGGGCAGGCCGATCCCGGCGGCGCCATTCCGGTATGGATGGCCAATCTCGTGGTGGTGCAATTGCCGGAAACCACGCTGCGCAATCTGCGCCGCCGTCTTGAAGCGGAGGGAGTGCGCAACACGGCGCCACTCACCGACCCGCGTCTTGCCAAACTCCTGTCGACCGTGAAATTCCCGGAGCCTGTGCCATGAGGTTTTTGCTGTTGCTGTCCTTGTTGCTGGCGTTCCCGGCGGCTGCCGATGTGGCGCCGGCCTTTGATTACTACACCCTGGCCGTCAGCCTGACGCCGGCGTTTTGTGACCAGAACCCGAAATGGCGTGACAGCCGCCAGTGTCGTGACCGCTTTCCCCTGACCGTGCACGGCCTCTGGCCGGAGCGTGCACAGGGCCGTGCACCGGCTTCCTGCAAGGGCGGCGAGCTCAGTCTGACCGATGTGCAGCAGCGCAGCCTGCGCGACATCATGCCGGACGAAGGCCTGCGCCAGCATGAATGGAAAACGCACGGCCGCTGCAGTGGACTGGATGGTGAAAGTTATTTTGCCCGCACCGAGCGTTTTTTCCGCGCCGTCAAATGGCCCGATACCTTGAAGCCGGCAGGCAGGGACAATCTGCTGGAGCGTGATGCGCTCCAGCGTGAAATGTTGCGGCTGAATCCCGCCATTCCCGCGCGCGGTCTCGTGCTGCGCTGTGAAAGAAACGGCCGGCCGCCCTTGTTGTCGGAGATTCGCATTTGCCTGTCGCCGGCTGGCAAGCCGGTGGAGTGTGCCGGCAATTTCAAGCCTAATTGTCCGGTGGCGGTGAAGGTGAGGGCGCGCTAAGGCGGGGCGCTTGTCCAGACCTGGGGCGGTGATGGCGCCAGCGGCTCGTGAGAGGCAACGGCAAAAACGTTCGCGGCTGAAGCCGCTCCTACGGAGACAGGCATATG
>JASLCO010000168.1 GCA_030146505.1 Moraxellaceae bacterium | reverse complement strand
ACGTTTTCCGTGAGCGGATAGCAGACGGTGCGGCCTTCGCGGTCGCGCACGGCAATGATGGAAAGTTCGCGCTTGAAGTGTACGAATTCTTCGGCAATCAGGGGTGTTTGCTTGCCCAGCTGCGCCCAGGCCTCGGCAATCTGGCTTTCTTCTTTCAGCAGGAACTGGCCCTTGCCGTCATAGCCCATGGTGACGGTCTTGATCACCAGTGGCAGGCCCAGCGTGGCCGCGGCATTTTTCAGGTCGGCTTCGGCATTGATTTCCGCGAAGCGCGCCGAGGGAATGTTGAGGCCGGCAAACAGCTTTTTTTCATTCAGGCGGTTCTGCGAGACCGACAGCGATTTCACACCGGGCCAGACCGGTTTCTGCGCGGCAATGCGTTCCACCCAGGCGACCGGGATGTTTTCAAATTCGTAGGTGAACACATCGGCGCTGGCGATGAAGGCATCCAGCGTGGCGCTGGAGTTTTCCGCATCGCCATACACGGCACCCAGGGTGGCGGAAGGGCAGGCCGGGCTGCTTTCATAAAAGGAAAAGGCCAGGTTCAGCGGATAACCGGCCAGTGCCATCATGCGGCCGAGCTGGCCGCCACCGAGCACGCCTATGCGCAGGGGGCTTTTGTGCAAAGAGCCGGTCACGCCTGCACTCCGGGGACCGGATTGGCCAGGACTTTTTCCGTCTGTTCACTGCGGAATTTCTCGATCACAGGCAGGAATTGCGGGTGTTTGCCGCAAAGGATCTGCGTGGCCAGCAGCGCGGCATTGATGGCGCCGGCCTTGCCGATGGCAAGGGTGCCGACAGGCACACCACCCGGCATCTGCACGATGGAAAGCAGGGAGTCGAGGCCGTTCAGCGCCTGTGATTGCACGGGCACGCCCAGCACCGGCAGCGAGGTCTTGGCAGCGCACATGCCGGGCAGGTGGGCCGCGCCGCCGGCACCGGCAATGATGACTTCCACGCCGCGGCCACGGGCGGTCTCGGCATAGGAAAAGAGCTTGTCCGGGGTGCGGTGGGCGGAAACCACTTCGGCTTCATAGGGCACGCCCAGGGCGGCGAGGGTGTCTGCCGCGTGTTGCATCGTCGCCCAGTCCGACTGGGAGCCCATGATGATGCCGACCAATGCTGTCATTGCTGCTCTCCGGAGGCCCGGCCTCCGTGGAAAAGCGGGCTATTGTGCCCGTCCGGCGCTGGCTGTCAAACCCGCCCGGCGCCGCTTCCCGCCTGTTGCGACATGCCGGCCAGGCCCTATGATGCCTGCCGTTTTTCCGTCCACCGGCTTTAAGGAAGCCCCCATGAGCATTTCCGCGGAACGCCGCGCCCGGCTGGCCCTGGACATCATGGCGATCCCCCTGCATCAGGCCTGCGGCCTGGAGTTGCTGTCCTCGGAGGAAGGCCTGAGTGAAATCCGTTTTGCCGTGAATGAATTCAGTCGCAATGTCATCGGCACCCTGCACGGCGGCATCACCTATTCCATGATCGACGTGGCCGCCTTCATGGCCCTGGCCTCGGTCATGCCCGAGGACCGGCACGGTGTCACTGTGGACATACAGGTCAGTGTGCTGCGCGCGGCGAGCGCGGGCGATCTTGTGCATGTGCGCGGCCGCGTGGACCGCGTGGGCCGCAGCCTGGCCAATATGCGGGCAGAGGCTTTCGTGAAAACGCCGGAAGGCGAGCGCCTGATCGCGACCGGCACGGTAGTGAAGGCGATGATTGCTTTGTCATGATGGTGCTGCTGCTTGCGGCAGCAACACACGCTATGCCCGACGTGAAGTCGGGCTGAAGCCCGGCAACGTTGCCTTACTGCACCAGAAGGGCGACAACGGCCGCCGCTATGCCCATCACCACCGTCACCAGCACCATGAGGCCGATATAGATCCATGCCGGGCGCAAGCTTTTTGGCATGGGTTCGCGCGGAATTTCGTGGCGCTCGGGCGGTGGTGTCTGGCTCATCTTGCAGTCTCGTCAGGTTCGGAACATGAAATACACGGCGCCCACCATGCACAGGGCGGCCCAGAGATAATCCAGCTTCAGCGGCTCCTTCATGTACAGGACCACGAAAGGGATGAACACCGAAAGGGTGACCACTTCCTGCAGGATTTTCAGCTGGCTGATGGTAAGCGTGCCATGGCCCATGCGGTTGGCGGGCACCATGAGCAGGTATTCAAAAAAGGCGATGCCCCAGCTGAACAGCACTGCCAGGATCAGTGGCTTGTTCTGCAAATGCTTGAGGTGGGAATACCAGGCAAAGGTCATGAAGACATTGGAACAGACCAGCAGCAGGACGGTTTGCACGACAACGGGCATGGCAGGCTCCATGGTACAGGGCGGTGCAGAGGGCGGCATTCTCGTGCAGCCCGGCTGGCTGCTACAAGACCAGCCGTGACGGCCTGTGGCGACTTTGCGAGAATGTCGCGTCCCCGGGAGACCCTGAACGCTCGAGGAAAGTCTGCTGACCCACGAGATGTCATGAAAAAGCTGCTCTCCCTGTTCTGGTCCCTCTGCCGCATGAGCCGCGGCCCCGAAGAGCTTCCCCCCTCCTTTTTGCTGCTCCTGCTGGCCTTGCTGCTGGATGCCGGCATGGGCGCCGGCCTGCAACTGGCCGACAAGCCCGACGCGCTTGATGTGGCGCTGGGCATGACGGCACTGGCCGTGGCCATGGATGCGCTGGTGCTGGGTGCGCTCGCCCTGTTCAAGAATGCGCGGGCACATTATCTGCAAAGCCTCACTGCCGTTTACGGCACGGATTTCCTCATCAGCCTTTTTTCCGTGCCGCTGGCCGTGGCCGGCCTTTACCTGGCCAAAGCGCCCTGGCTGCCCGTGATCGTGTTTGCGCAGATGCTGCTGGTGGGCTGGAGCCTGGGCGTGCGCGCCTTCATTTACCACCGCAGCTTGCGGGTGGGGGTGCTGCTGGCCAATATGCTGTCGCTCACGCTCTTCCTGCTCACGGTTTTCATCGCCGTCAAGCTTTTTCCGGAACTGTTGCCGGCCGCTGCCGGCAGCTGATATTGGCACCTGAAACCTTCAAGGATTTTCCATGCACATTCACATTCTCGGCATATGCGGCACCTTCATGGGATCGCTGGCCGTGCTCGCCAAGGAGCTGGGCTATCAGGTCACCGGTTCCGACGCCAATGTCTATCCGCCCATGAGCACGCAGCTGGAAGCGCAGGGCATCACGCTCATGCAGGGCTATGAGTCCGCGCACCTGCAGCCCCGCCCTGATCTGGTGGTGGTCGGCAATGCCATGAGCCGCGGCAATGCCGCCGTGGAATACGTGCTCAACGAAGGCATTCCCTATACTTCCGGTCCCGCCTGGCTGGCCGCCCACGTGCTGCAGGGACGCCATGTCATCGGTGTCGCTGGCACACATGGCAAAACCACGACGACTACCATGGTGGCCTGGGTGCTGGAACAGGCCGGCCTCAACCCCGGCTTTCTCATCGGCGGCGTGCCAAAAGGCTTTGCGGCGAGTGCCCGTCTTGGTGGCGGCACATTCTTCGTGGTGGAAGCGGATGAATACGATTCGGCGTTTTTCGACAAGCGCTCCAAGTTCATCCATTACGCGCCCACCACGGCTATCCTGAACAATCTGGAATTCGACCACGCCGACATTTTTGAAAATCTCGATGCCATCAAGAAGCAGTTCCACCACCTGGTGCGCACCATCCCCGGCAAGGGCCGCATCATCGTTCCGGCAGACGATGCCAATCTGGAAGACGTGCTGAAAAAAGGCGCATGGACGCCAGTGGAAAAATTCAGCGTGGATGAAGTGCGCGATGGTGCAGGCTGGCGCGCTGAGAGCCTGAGCGAGGACGGCTCTTCCTTTGCCGTGCTGCGTAACGGCACGAAGGTGGGCGAAGTGCACTGGACCATGACCGGACGCCACAGCGTCAATAATGGCCTGGCCGCCATCATTTCCGCCGAGCACTGCGGCGTGTCTCCCGATGTTGCCTGCAAGGCCCTGTCAGCCTTCCCCGGTGTGAAGCGTCGCATGGAAGTCGTGGGAGAAGTAAACGGCATCACGGTTTACGACGACTTTGCCCACCATCCCACGGCTATCCAGACCACGCTGGCCGGCCTGCGCAAGAAAGTCGGCAAGAAGGACGGCAGGAAAAAAATCATTGCCGTGATCGAACCGCGCTCCAACACCATGCGTTTGGGCGCGCACAAGGAAAACCTCGCACCGTCCGTGGCGGATGCGGACCAGGTGCTGTGGTATCAGCCCGAAGGCCTGAACTGGGACCTGGGGCCGGTGGTGGCCGCCAGCCCGGTACCGGCGCTGGTGCTGAATTCCATAGATGCCATCATCGAAGAAATCGTGCGGCAGGCCGCCAGCGGTGATCAGGTCGTCATCATGAGCAATGGCGGTTTCGGCGGCGTACACCAGAAGCTGGTGAAAGCCCTGGGCCCTGCATGAGCTTGACCGTTTTTCCCTGTAGGAGCGGCTTCAGCCGCGAAGCTGCTGAAAAATGAAAAAGCCCGGCATTGCCGGGCTTTTTCATGGGCAAACGAAACGCTATTCCGTGTGTGTCGGCCTGATCAGTTGTACCGGCTGCGCACGCTTTTTGCGCATGCGGATATTCAGCATTTCCACGGCCAGCGAGAATGCCATGGCGAAATACACATAGCCCTTGGGCACGTGGTAACCGGCGCCGTCGGCAATCAGGATGGTGCCCACCAGCACGAGGAAAGACAGGGCCAGTATCTTGATGGAAGGGTGGGTTTCCACGAAGTCGCCGATGGGTTTGGCAGCGAACATCATCACGCCCACGGCGGCCACGATGGCCATCACCATTACCGGCACATGCTGGGCCAGGCCCACGGCAGTGATGACGGAATCCAGCGAAAACACGATGTCGATGACAGCAATCTGCAGGATGATGGACACAAAGCCGGCATGCGCCATGCCTTTGGCCACGATTTCTTCGCCGTGCTCTTCGGCCTCCACGCTTTCAAAGATTTCCGTGGCCGCTTTCCACAACAGGAAGAGGCCGCCGCCGATGAGGATGAGGTCGCGGCCGCTCACCGGGTGCAGCAGCAGGGTGAAGAATGGCGCGGTGAGCCGCATGACCCAGGCCAGCGACAGCAGCAGCAGGATACGGCTGACCATGGCGAGGGCGAGGCCGAAAACGCGCGCCTTCTGGCGTTGCGCGGGCTCGACCTTGTTGACCAGGATGGTGAGGAAAATGATGTTGTCTATCCCGAGGACTATCTCGAGAAATGTCAGGGTGGCCAGCGTGAGCCAGGCCTGCGGATCTGACAGCCAGGTAAACCATTCAGCCATGAGGCCAACTCCTTGGGAAAAGACCCGCCGGGGTCTGATTCGCGCGCAATGCTGAGGCCGGCCCTGGTGGCTGTCAAACACCGCCCACCGCGAAAGACCATGATACGGCCGCAGTTATTTTGCGGCGGGGCGGACGTTACACTGACGCCCCGGTTGCTGCGTATGGCAGCTCTGTAATTCCCTTTCGCCGCCGAGCCACGATGCCATGCCACAAGACCTTTCCCGCTGGACCAAGAGCCACGATTTTTACGGTGATGTGAGCGCGGCCGAGGCCGGTACGCGCCGCGTGATCTGGCTGACCGGCTTCATGATGGTGGCGGAAATCGTGGCCGGCCATGTTTACGGTTCCATGGCCCTGCTGGCAGATGGCTGGCATATGGGCACGCATATGGCGGCTTTCCTGATCGCGGCCCTGGCCTATGCCCTCATGCGCCGTTATCGCGACGATCTGCGTTTTTCCTTCGGCACCGGCAAGATTGCCGTGCTGGGCGGTTTTGTCAGCGCGCTGGCCCTGGGGGCGGTAGCACTGGTGATGGTGTGGGAATCGTTGGAGCGTCTGCGCCAGCCACTGGCCGTGCATTACGGCGAGGCGCTGGTAGTGGCCGTCATCGGCTTGGTGGTGAATCTGGTCTGCGCCAAATGGCTGCATGCGGCCGGCCATTCGCATCATCATGCCGGCGACCACGACCACGACCACGACCACGACCACGACCACGACCACGACCACGACCACGACCACGAC
>JASLCO010000167.1 GCA_030146505.1 Moraxellaceae bacterium | reverse complement strand
CGTCTTTACTGCCCGGCAGGCGTGTATGAAGTCGTGGATACGGATGCCAGTGAGAAGCGCTTCCAGATCAATGCCAAGAACTGCGTGCACTGCAAGACCTGCGACATCAAGGACACGGCCCAGAACATCAACTGGGTGGTGCCGGAAGGCACCGGTGGCCCGAATTACCCGAATATGTAATTCGCGTGTAGCAGAGAAAAAAAGGCGACCTTGTGTCGCCTTTTTTTCTGCCCGCTGAATGTGCACTGGCGTTGCATGAACGCACTGGCATCACCCTGGCAAGTCATGCACACTCGGCGCACTTCAGGGCATGGCGACAACAAAAAGCGCAGCCAGGCATTATTTGCAGCCGGCTGCACGGAAGGAGCATATCGTGCGCCCCGCAATTTTTCTGACAGTCCTGCTCTGCGCCACGCCTGCCGGCCTGCACGCAGAAACCACACCACCGGCAAGCGTCGATGAGAAACCGTTGCGCCTTCCTCCCGTCAACGGTGTCAACAACTCCAGGACGCCCACTGAAATCCAGGTCACCGTACCCGGCCAGCCGGCCTACACCACTGTCATTCCTCCCTCGCGCAAACCGGTGGCCGCTGCAAGTGCCGGCAACAATGCCTCCTGCCTGCAAATGAAGGCACCCTATCGTTCCGGGCTCTGGGAGATCACCTCGGTCAGCCACAACTCGCTGATGCCGCAACCCATCACCGCCCGGGTAAAGCGCTGCATCACCGAGCGCGACGCACAGAATGCCTGCGGCCTGAACCAGCTCTCGGGCGGACGCAACCGCAATTGCCAGATCACCGACATGCAGATCGGCGACGGTACTGCCAACTGGGCGATGAGCTGCGACGGCAGCTCTTTTCGCGGCCAGGGCAATGGTCATTCCACCTTCACGGCCGATGCCTACCAAGGCAGCTTCGACATGCGTGCCACCATGCAGGGCACGCTAATGGAAATGAATACCACCTTCAAAGGCCGTCGCCTCGGCAACTGCAAATAAGCCGGGCGCACGGCAAATCTTCATCCGGAGGCTTTGCCATGTCGTTTTATTCCCGCCACGTTTTTCCCTACCTGCTGGACTGGTTGATGTCACAAGCGGCGTTCACGCAGGCGCGTGGGGAATTGCTGGCAGACATCCACGGCGAAGTGCTGGAAATCGGTTTTGGTACCGGTCTCAACCTGGATCACTACCCCGCCACTGTCACCACCCTCACCTCTGTGGACGTGAATCCCGGCGTACACCGCCTGGCGGCAAAACGCCTGCAGAAATACCCGCGACCGGTGCGCTTTGCCCTCGTCAGCGGCGAACGCCTGCCCATGCCGGATGCCAGTTTTGATGCCGTGGTTTCCACCTGGACCCTGTGCAGCATTCCGGATGTGGAAAGCGCCTTGCGGGAAGTGAAACGTGTGCTGAAGCCAGGCGGGAAATTCTATTTTGTGGAACACGGACTGAGCCCCGACCCAGCCGTGGCGAAATGGCAACACCGGCTGACGCCTTTGCAGAAAATCATTGCCGACGGCTGCCATCTCGATCGCGATCACCTCACCCTGATTACCGCTGCCGGCCTGAGCGTTGTCAGCAAGCGCCAGTTTCAGGCCGAAGGCCTGCCGACAGTGGGCGCATTCATGACACTGGGTGTGGCAAGGGCCTGAGCCTTTATTCGGGATTTATATGCAGACTCCCTTGCTCACGTCGGTTGTTGTTCCGGCAAAGGCCGGAACCCCTGATGCGGCGGAAGAATTGTTGTCGCATGGGCCCCGGCCTTCACCGGGAGGACAAAACCTCTTGATGAGGGAGTCAAATAAACCCTTTTGAAAGGTGAGCCATATGGCTCGTCATTCCCGCGAAAGTGGGAATGGCGATGCCTAAGGGATATAGTTTTGTTTAAAAGGGATATTTGGCAGCGCTTGATCAGGCTATGAGGTCGCGGCTGAAGCCCCTTCTGTCAACACGCTGAAAAGCCGGGGATGTCCGGCGTCAAGAAATTCAGCGTGTCAGGACAAAGCGTGCGGAAACCCCACGGCCATCTCCCTGCTTTTCTGCCTGGGCTTCCTGCAGCTTGACCCCCTGCGCCGACAACCTGGCCAGCCAGGCGGCGACGGTATTGAAATCGGCACGATCCACCCAGACGCGTACCTGGGCATCGCCCTCGGGCTCTATGCGGCTGAAAGTCAGCGAGCTGCTGGCGGCTGTATCGCTGGCCAGCACCAGCAGCGAGCCAGTGGCTGCACTGGCGCTGCCGGCCGCCGGACTACCGCTGCTGCTGCGCAAAGTGGCCAGCAATTCGCGGTTCTGCTCGTATTGCAGTTCTGCCTTGGCCGCTGCGGCGCGCGAAGGCAGCCAGATACCGTACACCAGCACGAGCCCGGCGATGAAAATCCCCAGCACGCGCAGGAACTGCTGGTCACGTGCGGTCAGCATGAGCCAGCGCTGGCGCAAGGGTGCTACGGCTTCCTGCCAGCTCTGTTGCAGCGATGTCATGAGCTCGCTCATGCCCCACCCTCCACGCGCAAACGCCCGCGCACCAGCCCGCCTTGTGCATTGGCGGAAACAATTTCCGTGCTGAAGCCCTGTGCATCCAGACGCTGGCGCAGGCTGTCGATTTCACCGAGTGCACGCGCATCCACGTCCAGCGTGAACACGCCGTTGCTGAAATCCACGCGCTGCGTGTTGAGGCCGCTGCCCTGCAGGGATTCAGCGATACGTGTCAGGCGTGGCAGTGTCGCACCGCCGGCCTCGCGCCCTCCTTCGTTCTGCTCAGCCCTGAGACGCTTGCGCACCTCGTCCACCGGATGCGCCGAGCGCAGGCGCGCTTCCGGATTGCCCTGCCGGTACAGCGCCACGGCCTGGTCGGCAAGCTTGCCAGCCTGATAATGGTAATACCCGTAATTCAGCCACTCGCTGGACAGTTGCAGGGCGAAGGCGGCGGCGATGAAGGCGGCGGCCACGCGCAGGCCCGGTGGCAGTGAAAAACGGCGGCTGACGGAAAAACTGCCCTGCAGGAAATTGCCGGCATGCTTGGTCCAGTCCGGCGTGGCGACAAGCTCCTGCGCCACATCTGCTGCCCCGGCATGGAGGTCGGCGGCAAGCGCGTGCGCTTCAAGCCAGACGTGCAAGCGCGAGCGCAAACCCTCGTCCGTGATATGCGCCGTCATGCCGGTCGGTGGAAATTCCTGCAGCGCAGCATCCAGCATCACTTCCAGCAGGCTGCACTCCAGCGCGGCACCGCTGTAAGGACCGGTGCGCAAGATGAGCATGCCCTCATCGCCTTCGACCAGTTGCCACGGGTTCTCCACCGCCGTTTCATCACGCGGCAGCAGGAAAATATCCGGCAGGACGGCAACCACCCGCAGGCCGGCGGCACGCAAGTCGTCCAGTTGCTGCTGCAGGAATTCACGGCTGACGGCGAGCAGGGGCGCCTGGTCTTCACCAGCCACCGGCGCCGCAATCACCTGCAGGTTTTCTGCATCTTCACCGCACTGCTCTTCAATCAGCCAGGCCAACGACTGGCCAGCCTGGCGCAGTTGCCGGCTGCTGGCCGTGACTGTGACGAAAAGACATCGGCTGGACGGCAGGAACAACACGCTGGCATGGGCCGGATAACGCTGGGCAAGACTGTGGACATCTACCTGCCCCAGCGCCGTCAGGCTGCCGGCCGACGCCACCCAGGCAGAAAACGCATCGCCGTCGGCAGACAGATGCAAAAAGAGTGTGTTCATAAAAGATTCCGCGCCGCCTCGGTCATGCTGTCCATGACCGGGTCTGTGTCCTTGCTGGTGTTTTCCGGATTGGCTGCCGGGCTGGCCGCGGGCATGACCTTCTGGCCAAAGTCGCGCGCAATGACCTGGAGTGTACCGGAATCACTACGGGCCAGCATCGCCACCAGCACGCTGTGGCGGCCGGCAATATCGGCATCGGCCAGCAACTGGAAATAATGGCTGCCCACACCGACCTGCGTCATCAGCGCGGTTTTTTGCGTACCTTCCAGACCATTGAAAACCGGCTGGCGCAGGAATTCATCAATACTGCCCCAGCCCTTGGCCGGCTGCTGCGAGGCCAGCTCTCTGGCCGTGCGCGCACTCAGGGTCGGACTCAGTGCCTCCAGCACCACGGCATCGGCCGTATTCACATTGAGCAGGGCCGATGCCGGCAGCGTGCAGACATAGGGCCGGAGCCTGGCAATCACCTCCGGTGTGAACCCCTTGACCATCTGCAATTCGGAAATGTCACTGAGCGGCAGGTTGGCCGTGCGGTAAGGCTGATCGAGGCGGGAATAAAAATCATCTTCCGCACCGTCGCTGCCGGTGGGCTCGCCGTCGCTGTCCATCCAGTCCACCAGCGCTGGCGTCAGGCCTGCAGGGAGGCCCAGATTCTGCAGCAGGCGGTTGAAGATATCGGCGGCGGCTGTATCCGGCGCATTGTCGTGCCACAGGCGGTTGAGATTGAAACGCCCCTGCACATCCTGCACGCGCGCATTGATCACGCCGCCATCCACCGGAAACGGCGGAAAGGGACGTGCCCAGAGTTCACCGGGATAATCCGTGAGCGCGCCGCGACGCCGGTCCTCCTTTGCGTCTTCGGCAAGCAGGTCACGCACGAAATCTTCCGCGCCCTGCGTATAAAGCCAGGCCTGGTCCTGGCTGAAGAGGCCACCGGCATGCTGCAACGCCATATGCTGGCTGCGTATCATGCCCACGGCCAGCGTGGTGGCCAACGCCACCACCAGCAGCACGGTGAGCAGGGCAATGCCGCGTTCAGCCGGCAGGCGGGGTTTGTGTCTGCGTGACATTGGCATCATTTTCCGGCAGGGGAATCACGCGCCGTATTTCGCCCCAGGGCGCAAGCGTGAAACGGATTTCCACGGCATCCGGCAGTGGCAGGCTTTTCTTGTCGGCCTGCATCTGTGACAGCAGCGGCCAGGCGCTGCTCCAACTGCCGTTGCTGAATACCTGGACCTGGAATTTCTCCACCTTGTCCAGTAACACGGTTTTTTCCGGCACGCTCACGCGTGCACGATCCAGCAGGTTCCAGCGTTCGCGTATCAGCTGCCCGCCTTCCAGGCGGTAGCGCAGGCGCACCAGGTCACTGCGGGTTTCCTGCAGGGGATTGCGCAGGCCACGGCGCGTGAACTCGACGACATTTTCCTGCGGGATATAGAAGCCGGGCTGCACATCACCATATTCATCACGTATCGAACGGGCTGCCGCCTGCAGGAAATCGCGCTGCATGAGCATTTCCGCCTTCTGCAAATCCTGCAGGGCTTTTTCATGCGCCATGCCACTGTCACGGGTGCTGATGGTTCCTGCCAGCAACTGATAGGCACCCACGGCAATCAGCGCCAGGATGGCAATGGCCACCAGCACTTCCAGCAGCGTGAAGCCGCGCGCACGATCAACCGGCATCATTGCCATGACCGGAGGTTGCCGTGTCGGGAGGGTTATTGCCGGCTGCCGTGGTGGCGCCCTGAGGGCGGACGAGGAAGCCGGTGACAGTGGTTACGGGATCGGGCTTGCTGCCGAATTCGCTGCCACCATCCGGCTTGGCCGCCACGGCAATGACCAGCAAGCGCACATTTTGTGTTGGCGTGGCCTGCACCTTGGTGCTGATCAGCCAGTCATGCCCGGCCATATTGGCAGTGGCTTCGCTCTGGCCGACATTGGGAAAAACCCTTTGCAGGCGCAAGTCTTCCAGATGGTTGAGGGCCACCCAGTGTGCCAGTGTTTTTTCTTCGAGATGCTGGTCCGTGGCGAGCTGCGAATTCTGCGCACGCAGCAGCGCCAGTGCGGCAATGGCAAAAACCACCAGTGCCACCATGACTTCCAGCAAGGTGAAGCCGCGCGACTGCTCAGCGCTCATGCTCATCTTCGCCTGGCTCCGGCTCGTCGCTGTCACGGCTGATGCGCCCCAGTTCATCAATACGGATTTCACTGCGGATTTCAGGATGTTCGCTCACCCGGATTTCCAGGCTGGAGGCACTGGCTTCGCCGCTGGATAGCAGGAGGATATCGGGATAAATGCGTTCGCCCTCCTTCGTGTCATCCTTGTCTTTGTCGTGCTCGGCCAGCAGCGGCAGCTTCAGGCTGCTGTCGCGCAGGAGGTGGATTTCTAGGCCCTCCGGCATCGTATGCACCTGCAGCGAAGCATCGCCGGCGCACGCCTGCCAGCGTTGCCTGATTTCATCGAGACAGAGGAAAAGATAACCGTCATCCGCGATTTTCAGGCCGTATTCCTGGTTCTGCATGACGGCTTCGCTACCCACCTGCACCAGCAGCGTGGCAAGGCGGTCGGACTCGTCGCGCAGGCGGCGTTCGTCGCCACCGGCACTCAGGCCCAGCATGGCAATACTGCTGATGATGCCGACCAGAACAACCACCAGCAGCACTTCCAGCAGCGTAAAGCCACTTTGCCCTGCCCGTGGTCGAACCGGCATCAGGCCTTATTCCTGGTAAATGTCGGCATTGTTTTCTTCCCCACCCTCGGCACCATCGGCGCCCCAGGAATACACATCGTAGGGGCGGCCGTTGCTGCCGGGCGTGATGTACTGGAAGGGATTGCCCCAGGGATCTTTGGGCAGGCTGCCCTTGATGTAACCGCCCTGGGGGAAGGTCTTTGCCGAGGCGGCCTTGGTGACCAGTGCTTCCAGGCCTTCGTCCGTGGTCGGGTATTTGTGGTTGTCGAGCTTGTACATTTCCAGCGCGTTGGAAATCTGGGCAAGGCCGGTTCTGGCGGCCGTGATACGGGCCTGTTCATCCTTGCCGACCACATTGGTCATGACAATGGTGGCGAGAATGCCGAGGATGGCTACCACCACCATCACCTCGATCAGGGTAAAACCACGCTCTTGCTTGTGCATCTTCATCAAACCTCATTGTCTTGCAGCAGTATCCCGCCGCTTCATTTCACCAGATTGTTCATCGAAAGAATGGGCAGCATGATGGCCAGCACGATCATCAACACCACACCCGCCATCACCAGCAGCATCATGGGCTC
>JASLCO010000119.1 GCA_030146505.1 Moraxellaceae bacterium | reverse complement strand
ACCGGCTTGGGCCTCCGCCAGCGAAGGCTCAAGCATGGCCTGCACAACGTCCAGCGCCTGCGGATTGATGAAGGTCTTGAAATCCACGTCGCCCCTGTCGGGTGCGGCATCCGTGAAAAGACGATCATAAAGACGCACTTCGGCGGGAATGCCTTTTTCGGCCGACACCCAGTGGATGACACCCTTCACCTTTCGGTCTTCAGGATTCCGGCCCAGCGTGGCCATGTCGCAGGAACAGCGCAGCTCGGTGATTTCACCGGCCGCGTTTTTGATCACTTCATCGCACTTGATGATATAGGCATTGCGCAGGCGTACTTCGCCACCGGGAATGAGGCGCTTGTAGCCTTTGGGCGGCACTTCCTCGAAGTCGGCCCGGTCAATGAAGAATTCGCGTGTAAACGGAATCTTGCGATCGCCCATTTCTGGCAGATTGGGATGGCGAGACGCAGAAATCTCTTCCACCTGCCCTTCCGGATAATTCGTCAGCACGACTTTCAGCGGGCGCAACACGGCCATGGCACGCGGCGCACTGTTTTCCAGATGTTCGCGCACACAGAATTCCAGCATGCCCACATCCACCACACCATCACTCTTGCTGATGCCGACGCGGTTGCAAAAATCACGCAGGGCTTCCGGCGTATAGCCGCGGCGGCGCATGCCGGAGATCGTGGGCATGCGCGGATCGTCCCAGCCCTGTACCAGTTTTTCGTCCACCAGTTGCTTGAGCTTGCGCTTGCTGGTGACGGTGTAATTCACGTTGAGGCGGGAAAACTCGATCTGCTGTGGATGCGGCAGCACGGTTTGCACACCGGCAGCCACCCCCGCCTTTTTCCACACATCCGTCACGCTCCCGGGCTGTGGCAGCACATGGGCCAGCGCATCCAGCAGCCAGTCGTAGAAGGGGCGGTGTGCCTCGAACTCCAGGGTGCAGAGCGAGTGCGTAATGAACTCCAGCGCATCGGAAATCGGATGCGTGTAGTCATACATGGGATAGATGCACCACTTGTCGCCGGTCTGGTGGTGGGCGATCTTGCGGATGCGGTAGATGGCCGGGTCGCGCAGGTTGATATTGCCCGAGGCCATGTCGATCTTGGCGCGGAGCACGCAGGCGCCTTCATCGAATTCACCGGCGCGCATGCGCGCAAACAGGTCCAGGTTTTCTTCCACGCTGCGCTCGCGGTAAGGCGAGTTCCTGCCCGGCTCGGAAAGCGTGCCGCGATTGGCGCGCATCTCGTCCGCACTCTGCGAATCCACATAGGCGCGGCCCTGCTTGATGAGCTCCACGGCGTAGTCGTGCAGCACATCGAAATAATCCGAGGCATAGCGCACGGCACCGGCCCAGTGGAAACCCAGCCATTCGACATCGGCCTTGATCGCGTCGATATATTCCTGCGACTCCTTTTCCGGATTGGTGTCGTCAAAGCGCAGGTTGCACTCGCCTTCCGCTTCCACGGCGATGCCGAAATTGAGGCAGATGGATTTGGCATGGCCGATATGCAGGTAGCCGTTGGGCTCCGGCGGGAAACGGGTGACGGCTTTCTTGTGCTTGCCGGAGGCCAGGTCTTGCGCGACCTGGGTGCGTATGAAATCTCGGGGCTCGATCATCTTGCAGGGAAGTCGTTCAGGGCTGGGCGCGGCCGGCAGGAATGGCTGCTCAACATGACAGCCAGGGAAGTGCCGCCTATCATAGCGGCCCGTCCGGGTCCGGATGGCGCGGGAAAGCAGGCAGTCTACCTGCGCCGCCCCATGACCTTCAACAGAAGTCCTTGGCGAAAAGGACTGATTTTCATAGGAAAACTCTCATGGCTACCGTCGCTCTCAACACCAACAAGGGTCGCATCGTTCTGGAGCTGGACAGCGTGAAGGCCCCCAAGACCACGGCCAACTTCCTCGCCTATGTGAAGAGTGGCCACTACAGCGGCACCATTTTCCACCGCGTGATTCCCGGCTTCATGATCCAGGGCGGCGGTTTCGACGCCAGCATGAACCAGAAGTCCACCAGCGCCCCCATCGAGAACGAAGCCGACAATGGCCTGAAGAACGACATCGGCACCATCGCCATGGCCCGCACCAACGACCCTCACTCGGCCAGCGCCCAGTTCTTCATCAACGTGAAGAACAATGACTTCCTCAACCACTCCGGCAAGAACCCGCAGGGCTGGGGCTATGCCGTGTTCGGCAAGGTCACCGAAGGCCTGGACGTGGTGCAGGGCATCGAGAAAGTGGCCACCGGCCGCAGCGGCTACCACTCCGACGTGCCGACCACGCCGGTGGTGGTGGAATCGGCTGAAGTGATCAGCGAGTAAGCCTCTCACATACGCCCTCATCCCAGCGGTTTTATCCCCTCTCCCTCCGGGAGAGGGTCAGGGTGAGGGGGCGGCCTCACATCAGACGGCGGGGTGGATTTGAAGCCCGGCCCTCACCCCAGCCCTCTCCCGGTGGGAGAGGGAGAAGACACCAGAATGTCCAAGACCTATTTCATTTCTGACCTGCACCTCTCCCCCGACCTGCCCCGCATCACTGCCGGCTTCTTCAGGCTGCTAGAGGACATACGCGGCGCCGATGCCCTCTATGTGCTGGGCGACCTCTTCGAAGTCTGGGTGGGGGACGACAATCCCGACGCCTATAACCAGAGCATCGTGGACGCCTTCCGCGCCCTCGCCGACTCCGGTACGAAACTCTATTTCCTGCACGGCAATCGCGACTTCCTGCTGGGCCAAGGCTTTGCCTCGGCAACCGGCGGCGAGCTGCTGCCCGAAGACAAGTTAGTGGACTGCTACGGCCGGAAAATCCTCGTCATGCACGGCGACCAGCTCTGCACCCTGGACGAGAAATACATGGCCTTCCGTGCCCAGAGCCGCGACCCGGCCTGGCAACGGATGATGCTGGAAAAACCCCTGGACCAGCGCCTCATGATCGCCACCATGTGGCGCATGCAGAGCAAGGCCAACAACGCCAACAAGCCGGAAAACATCATGGACGTGACCCCGGCCGACGTGGTGCGCGTGCTGGAGGAAAACGGCGTAGAAACCCTGCTGCACGGCCATACCCATCGTCCTGCCGTGCATGACATCAAAGCCGGCGGCAAACCCGCGCAGCGCATCGTGCTGGGCGACTGGCGCGAGGAAGAAGGCACGGCGGTGATTGCCGTGGCCGATGCAAGCGGCCTGCATCCGCAGACCTGGCATTTCTGAAAATGCCCGCGGGAAAAACCGCTTACCCACCCCATGCGCCTGTGCCCCTGTAGGTCGGGCTTCAGTCCGACAACAACGTCTTTCTCGGGCACTGTATTGTCGGGGCGAAGCCCGGCCTACAAAAACCTGCAGGGTTGCAAGCAGCCATAAACATAATAAAAAGGCCCGCAGATGCGGGCCTTTTTTAGCGAACCATATA
>JASLCO010000105.1 GCA_030146505.1 Moraxellaceae bacterium | reverse complement strand
AGCCTGCGCGTCATTCATAGCCTGGTGCATCTTACCTACAACAAGGTAATGCACAGAATGCTGGTCTTTGCAGCAAGCAATGGTGTTCTGGCTGCCATCTGGGTCAGGCTTCTTATTGAGCTTTCCCAAAAAATTTCTTCTGGCACATAACAACTCAATTCAAGCATCGATGCTGCACAGTAGCGCACCCTTAATTCGAACGTAGGCCACGAGAATACGGAGAACGTGATGCATCAAGATGACATCAGGGCAATATTTGATCAACAGGCAGCGGGCTATGATGCGCAATGGGCCAAAACAGCATCTATCAATGATTGCCTGCATCTCCTTCTGCAATCGTTGTTTGCCGGCTTACCCGCTGACGCGCGCATTCTTTGTGTTGGAGCGGGGACAGGAGCGGAGCTGGCCTATCTCGCCAAAAAGAATCCTGCATGGCGATTTACTGCCGTAGAACCTTCCGGCCCCATGCTTGATGTGTGCAGGCGAAGGGCGGAAGCGGATGGCTTTTCACCTCGCTGCCATTTTCACGAAGGTTATCTTGATTCGCTTCCGGATACCGAACCATATGACGCAGCCACTTGCTTCCTGGTGTCCCAATTCATCCTGGACCAGCAAGAACGCTCCGGGTTTTTCCGGGGAATATCGCTCAGACTCAAGCCAGGTGGGCTTCTCGCAAGCTCTGACCTGGCTTCGGATGTGAGCTCGCCTGAATATGAAGCATTGCTTCTCGCCTGGATGAACATGATGACGGCATCGGATATTACCCCCGAGGGAATAGACCGCATGCGCAGAGCCTACGCCAACGATGTAGGCATTCTTTCACCCAACAGGATTGCATCAATTATCAGATCAGGGGGATTTGATTCTTCAGTGCAGTTTTTCCAGGCAGGACTGATTCACGCATGGCTGTCAAAGTGCACCCTGAGCAACTTCTCCTAACTATTCGTTCAAGCCGATGTCACCCCATGGCTGAAACTGTCTCGCGTGCGGCACTGGCAGGATGATGCATGCATGCCGAAATCCCGTCTGCGCCTGCAAGGCGAATTGGACACCATCGAACACAGCACTCCTTCTCCCCATTGGCCGTCACGCGGCGGAAACTGAACATGCAGCAAGCCATTACCGGTTTTCATCAGGATGAGGAGGCGCACTGGGTAGCCGAACTGGCCTGCGGCCACAACCAGCATGTGCGCCACAATCCGCCGTGGACCAGCCGCCCCTGGGTGATCAGCGAAGCCGGGCGGGAATCGCGCCTCGGCGTGATGCTGGAATGCCGCAAATGCGATGAAGGTGCGCCGCCTGACCGCTGAGCACGCTCCATCTTGGCCCGTCAGGACAGGAATATGGGCGTTATGGTCAAGGACGCCTGCGAATGCCGGGCGTAGATTCCGCGACCTGAGCATCACTCCCTGACTCCGGCCGGACACCTCCGATGAGCAGTTACCAGAAACCTGCACGCGCGACTGCCCACGCAAGCAGCCGCCGCACCTTGCGCCAACGCGCCAGCCGCGTGCTGGGCAATGCCCGCGACCGCCTGCTGCATGCCCGGGAAATTTCCCGGGCCGGCCTCACGCCCTACGATGTGATTCACGACAACGGCCTCGTTTCGCTGCGTCATTACCGGCCGCTGCACGAAGACGTGATCATCGTGGATGGCGAAACCCTGCGCGTGAACCGCAAACGACATCGCATTCCCCTGGTGATCGTGCCGCCATTGGCGGTGAACATGCTGATCTACGATCTCTTTCCCGAGCGCAGCCTGGTGAAATACCTGCTGGCACGCGGTTTTGATGTTTATCTCATTGACTGGGGTGTGCCGGGCTTCCGGCAGACGCATTACAACCTGCATACCTATGCGGCCGAACTGCTGCCTGAATATCTGGAAAGAGTGCGCGCCCACAGCGGCGAAAAAGACTTGTCGCTGCATGGCTGGAGCATGGGCGGCATCATCACGCTGTGTTACGGCGGCTTGGGGCACGACAACCATATATGCAACCAGGTGGTGCTGGGCGCACCTGTCAATTCGCATGCGTCCGGCCAGCTTGGCAAGGTTTACCAGTTCATCAGCGCACGCGCAGAATGGGTACGCGAGCACACCGGATTCCGCATCCACAATGTCAGCCCGCGCCTGCTGCACACGCCCGGCTGGATCAACACGGTCGGCTTCAAGCTCACCAATCCGGTGGGCAGTGTGATGGGCTACTGGGATCTGCTGAAGAATCTCGGCGATCGCGAATTCGTGGTGGACCATGCCACCAACGCTTCTTTTCTCGATCACATGGTGGCCTACACCGGCGGCATCATCCAGGACATGATGGTGCGCATCTGGATAGACAATGAAATGGCGGACGGCCGCATGCCCATCGGCAATGAAGAGGCGCGACTGGATCGCATCACCTCCAGCCTGCTCGCCTTTGCCGGCAAGAGCGACACCATGGTGACGCGCGATGCCGTGGTCACGCTCATGGACCTGGTGGGTTCGGCCGACCGCAGCTTCCATGTGGTGCCCGGTGGTCACATGGGCATTCTTTCCGGCAGCAAGGCTTCGCGCACGGTGTGGAAGCAGACCGCAGACTGGCTGGCGGAACGCTCGGATTAATCACGCCGCCATTCGCCATGCCCGCGCAATGCGGGCGTCGGCTGATGGTCAGCGCACGGCTTCCCGCCTGTGCGGGCTTGCGGCAGGATAGGCGCACCTTTCTTGCGACCCTGCCCATGACCTCGCCCCTGCTTACCGATGATGTTGTCCGCTTCATGCAAAGCGGCGTTTCCATCAGCGTTGCCTCGCGCGATGTACGGCGCGTACCGTCACTGGCGCGCGCTGCGGGCTGCCGGGTTGCAGCCGACCACCAGCAGGTGACACTGTTCCTGCTGCCCCGTCAGGCCCGCCAGCTGCTGGCCGACATTGTTGCCAGCGGCGTGCTGGCCGTGGTGTTTTCCTCGCCCAGCACCAATCGCACCCTGCAGATAAAAGGCCGCATGCCTGCCGTGCAGGAAGCAGCGGCAGGCGACATGGCCGCCGCCGCCCGGCATCGCGATGATTTTGCCAACGGCATCATCCCGCTGGGCTACGCCCACGACCTTGCCTTTGCCGTGCATTGCCATGACATGGCCGACATGGTGGCCGTGACATTTTTTCCGACCGACATTTTCGAGCAGACACCTGGCCCCAAGGCCGGCACGAGGCTGCTGCCATGAACATGGTCGGCCTGGAAGACATACGCCCCTGCCTGGAAGGCGAGATTCCGGCCGCCGTGGCCACCTGCGGCGCGGACGGCACGCCCAATGTCACCTATGTCTCGCAGGTGCATTTCGTGGACGAAGCGCATGTGGCGCTGTCCTTCCAGTTCTTCAACAAGACGCGCGAAAACATCCTGGCGAACCCGCAGGTGACGGTGATCGTGCTGCATCCGGAAACCGGCGCGCGTTTTCGTCTTGCCCTGCTCTACCGGCGCACGGAAACCGGGGGCGCCGTGTTTGAAAGCATGAAGGCCAAGCTCGCCGGCATTGCCTCGCAAACCGGCATGAGCGGCATTTTCCATCTGCGCGGCGCCGACATTTACCAGGTGCTGGACATAGAACACGTACCCGGTGACGAAGCAGCACCTGCTACAGGCGTGCTGAACCGTCTGGCGGCGCAGCGCCGGCTCTCCGCCGGCATTTCCGGCTGCAGCGAACTGGCCATGCTGCTGGAAAAAACACTGGAAGGGCTGGAAAGTTTTTTCCGCGTACAGCACGCCATGATCCTGTTTCTGGATGCTGGTGGCCACAAGCTCTACACCGTGGCCAGTCGTGGTTATGCCGAATCCGGCATCGGTTCGGAATTTCCGGTGGGGCGCGGCATCATCGGCATGGCAGCGGCGGTGCGCACCCCCATACGCATCACGCATATGGCAGCGGAATACATCTACAGCCGCGCCATACGCGAGCACGCCGCCGAAGCCGGCATGGGCAATCTGCTGGAAACGGAAATTCCTTTTCCGGGCCTGGCCGAGCCGCACAGCCAGCTTGCCGTTCCCCTGCTGGCCGGCGGCCGCCTCATCGGCGTGCTGCATGTGGAAAGCCCCGAGTCGCGCCGCTTCAGCCATGAAGACGAAGACGCGCTGGTGGGCGTGGCTTCGTTGCTGGCGGCCACGGCACTGTCTCTGCAGCAGGCGGCTGAATGTGCCGAGGACTCCGCCAGTGGCGAAGACGCGCCGGTACCAGCCGGCGCCGCGCTGGCGGTGCGCTACTATCCGGCCAATGACAGTGTTTTCCTCGGCGAGGACTACCTCATCAAGGGGGTGGCCGGCGCAATCTTCTGGCGGCTGCTGCAACTGAACGAGCAAGAAGGCCGCAGCGAATTCAGCAATCGCGAACTGCGCCTGGACCCCGCGCTCAAGCTGCCTGACATAGATGACAATCTCGAAGCCCGCCTCATCCTGCTGCAACGCCGGCTGAACGAACGTGGCAATATCATTGCCATAGAAAAGACAGGGCGCGGACGCTTTCGCCTGCGGCTGTCGCGCCCGGTATTCCTGCAGGAAATGCCGGCACGCTAACCTCTTTGAAAATCAAGGCCACGGTTCGCGGCTGAAGCCGCTCCTACGAAGTGATTTTGTAGGAGCGGCTTCAGCCGCGAAGCTTTTCAGAAACACACTCAGGCGCGCTTCACCAGCACATTTCCTGCAAACAGAAACACCGAAACCAGTATCACGATGGATGTGATGCCGATGACAGGCTCGGCCCCCGTGCTGCCTTTGAGCAAAACAGCCAGGGCCAGCATCATGGGTGGCAGCGCCAGGTTGTGCAGCCAGAACTGCACGGTGGCAAAGCGGGTTTCGGCAGCGCGCGGAAACAACTGGTAAATCAGGCCGATCAGCGCCAGTGACACCCAACCCAGCAGATTCAGGTGCACATGCACGGACATCAGGCTGTGGTCATGGCTGGCGCCCATGAAAACCCCAAGGCTTACGGCAACAACGAAATAGACAATGGCGGAAAAGATCCAGCGGCTGGCAGCAGCGGTCATGAGGCAACTCCGTTTGGGTGAGGAAGAGAAAAAAATGGAAAGATGAGCCCGTAAAAGCAGGAAGCGGTGTCAGACGACGCCGACAAAATCCATGGGCTGGCGGACCAGGCCGAGGCCGGACTCCAGCTTGCGCACGTCAGCACTGCGCATATGCAGGCGTAGCCTGGCAATTACCGCCTCCACGCTTCCTGCCGGCGCCACTTCCTTCATCTTTCCCAGAAAGCGAAGGCGCTCCTGCGCACTCATGGCGGGCAGCATCCAGCGCAATGTCCTGCCGGCTTCTTCCTGCGTTTGCGATGCCACGATGGCGCCTTCTATGGCCATGATTTCCTCGTCGGAATGCGTTTCCCACAACACGCGGTTGTTCTCGCTTTCTTCGCGGGCCATGTGCTCGAGATTGTCTGCCACGAAACGGGCGAGATGACGATAAAGATCCTGGATCACGGCTTCGCGGCGCAAGGTGGGCACGTGGCGTATGGTGAAGGCCAGCGCCGCCAGGCCGGCGATATCGCGCTCGTGATGCGCGTGGTCGCCGATGATGGCAGCGGTGGCTCCGGGGCGGCGTGCTTCCAGTGCCGGATGCACATAGCTGTTTTCCTTGGCCAGATGACGGCGGCAGAACTCCAGCAGCTCTTCCACCTCGGCCATCACCGTGGCCACTTCTTCGTGGTCTTCGCTGTCCAGGCGGCCGACGGCCACCAGCATGTGGGCAAAGAAAGCGCGCAGGCCCTTGTGTATGGGCGCGTAGATATCGAAACGTTGCGTAGGCATGAAATCCTCCTGATGCCTGCCGGAAAAAAAGAGGCGACAGGAGAATGCTAGGGAGAAGGGAAAACCGGCGTTGCGAAATTGGCCTTAAGAAAACCCTAAATCTTTCCTAAAAGCGTGATTGGTCCGGTGCCGCTTTTGGCGGTCCCGGCCAGGCCGCTGCCGGGAACCGGTCAGCCGCATTTGCCTCAAACAGAACGCGGCGTATGCTCCGCGCCCTGCACATTCCCCCGGATGATCCATGAGCACCCACTCCCTCCCAGGCGGCTTCTTCATCAATCGCGATTTTTCGCTCTACTGGGTGATACGCATCTGCAACATGATGGCCTTCCAGATGATTGCCGTGGCGGTGGGCTGGCATATCTACGACATCACGCACAGCGCGCTGGCCCTGGGCTATGTCGGCCTTGCGGGCTTCCTGCCGGCCGTGCTGCTGGTGCTGGTGACCGGGCAGGTGGCGGACCGCTTCGACCGTCGCCGCGTGGTGCAGACCAGCCATTCGCTGGAAGGGCTGGTGGCGCTGACGCTGGCCGTGGCGAGCTGGCAGGGCTGGATCAGCCAGACCGTGATCTTCGTGGCGGTATTCTTCTTTGGCACGGGCAAGGCCTTTTCCAGCCCCACGCTGGCGGCCTTGCTGCCGTCCCTGGTGAGCAAGGACGAATTGCCGCGGGCGATCAGTTCCTCCAGCGCCGCCATGCAGACGGCTATCATCATCGGCCCGGCCGCGGGCGGCCTGCTGTATGCCCTGGGTGTGACCGCCGTCTACACCGCCGCTGCCCTCATGTTCCTGCTGGCCATCATCCTGCTCGGCCTGATACGGCGCCCCGCGCATGCGCCCGCCCCGGCCGGCACCCGCCGCGAAGACCGCTCCATTTTTGCCGGCATACGCTTCATACGCGCCAAGCCGGTGGTGCTGGGCGCCATCTCGCTGGACCTGTTCGCCGTGCTGCTGGGCGGCGCTACCGCCCTGCTGCCCATCTTCGCCCGCGACATCCTGCAGACCACGCCCCTGGGGCTGGGCGTGCTGCGCTCGGCGCCGGCGGTAGGGGCGCTGTCCATGTCGCTCTGGCTGGCGCGCCATCCCATACAGCGCAATGCCGGCAAGATCATGTTTGCCGGCGTGGCGGTTTTCGGCATGGCCACGGTCGTGTTCGGCCTGTCGAAATGGTATTGGGTCTCGCTGCTGGCGCTCATCACACTGGGCGCGGCCGACATGATCAGCGTGGTCGTGCGCTCCTCGCTGATCCAGCTTGAAACCCCCGATGCCATGCGCGGCCGCGTGAGCGCCGTGAATTTCCTCTTCATCGGCGCCTCCAACCAGTTGGGCGAATTCGAGTCCGGCCTGACCGCCGCCTGGCTGGGTGCCATCCCGGCCGTGGTGATGGGTGGCGTGGGCACGCTGGCAGTGGCGGCCCTGTGGATAGGGTGGTTTCCGCAACTGGCCAGGCGCGACAAGCTGGTGGAGAAACTGCCGGACTGAGTGGCGGCGGCCCGCTCCTGTCCGACAATTACATTGACCAATGGCATTGACGAAGCCGGCCAGCTTCGCCAGCATGTGAACACTTGTTCACGGATGCTTTGCCATGACACAGCCCTCATCCCCGCTTCGCCTGGACAACCGCAGCGCCCTGGTCACCACCGGGCGCTACGGCACCGCCCTCGCCCATCTCGCCCTGCTGGGTGCCAGCGGCCTCACCCGGCTGGCGGCCAGCACCCATGCCACCATTGCCAGCCGCCCGCATCCCCTGCAGGGCAAGAGCGCGGGCGCCGAACAGGCTCCGCTCGCCTACCAGTTCCTTGCGCGCAGCTTTCTCTGGCTGGCCGCACTGTCCGGGCGCCTTCATGGCCGCTTGCCGGCGCCAACCCGCAACGGTCTTTTCCACAGCGCCCTCAATGGCGTACTGGGTGACACCCTGGCCGCGCACGGCAATCCCCTGCACCAGGGCATGAGCCTGCGCAACGAATTCGGTGCGGAAATTCCTGCGGACGAATGGCGGAAAGAAGCACGTCGCGGCCTGGTGGTGTTTGTGCACGGCCTTTGTCTGTCCGAGCAGGAATGGCAGAACCACGAACACGCCAACTTTGTGCGCGAGCTGCGCGAATTCGGCTATGGCGTGGCCTGGCTGCGCTACAACAGCGGCCGCGCCATTCATGAAAACGGTGCCGACCTCAGCCTGCTGCTGGAAGAAGCCAATCCGGGAAAATTGCCGCTGACCCTGATAGGCCACAGCATGGGCGGCCTCGTCATGCGCGCTGCCAGCCATCATGCCGAGAACTACGGCATGCAGTGGCAGCAGCAACTGCGTCACGCCGCCTATCTCGGCACGCCGCATCAGGGCGCGCCACTGGAGCGCCTCGGCGAAGGTGCCAACCGCCTGCTCGGCCTCACGCCCTACACCAAACCCTTCATGCAGATAGGCGGACTGCGCAGCCAGGGCATACAGGATTTGCGTCATGGCCGCATTGCCGCCCTTGAACATCCCGTGCAACTCAGCGCAGGCGCACGCCACTTGCTGATTGCAGGCCATCTCGGCAATGAACGCAAAATGGATTTGCTGGGCGACGGCCTCGTGCCGGTACGCAGCGCCCTGGGCCAGCATCTGGAGCCGGAAAAAGCCCTGCAGGGCGCCGACATCACCCGCCGCGAATTTCCGGCCCTGGGCCACATGGCCTTGCTGAAAGACGAGCGCGTTTATGCCGCACTGATGGAATGGATGAAGCCTTGAGCATTTTCCTGGACGAATAAAAAAGCCCGGCAATGCCGGGCTTTTTTATGCTCAAGAGCTTCAGGCCTGCGCCGTTTCACTCGCGTCTTTTGCACAGCGCTCAGGACGCAGGCTGAACGCCGGAATCACGGAAGGATCTTTAGCCTCATGCATGTCTTTTCTCGCCAGCCACACCGCACGATAACGATAAAACGGCACCGTGGGATAAAGATGATGCACGAGGTGATAGTTCTGGCAGACCAGCAGCGGTGATAGCAACCATTCCCAACCCTTGCGTATGGCTGTGGCTTTATAGGGGTCCTGCGTGGTCGGCACATCGTGCGGCACATGTGGCAGATACATGAAGGTGAAGCAGATCATCCAGGCTGAAATTCGCGTGGGAATCAGCCAGAGGAAAACCGTTTCCCAGGGAAAGAACCAGTACAGCAGCGCCAGCGCGGCATAGTGGCCAGCCATGTCCAGATAAAACTGTTTGCGCGCTGCCGGCGGCAATTCCTCACGGTGCTTGATGAAGTGCACCAGATACCACCAGTCCCAGACAAACCACCAGGTAAAAGCGTGTTTCCAGTTGGCCGCAATGAAATGGTCCGGGTCTTGGTCGTGATCATTGGCAAAGCGGTGGTGCTGCATGTGCATGATACGGAAAGCACGGCCCGCCGTGCCGGGCGCACCGGGCTGCGCGGAAAGGAAGAGCAGGAAATTGTTCAGGCGCTCATTGCTCGACAACGCACGATGCATGCTGTCATGCGCCGGGCTGAACATGAGGTACATGGCAATGCCATTCCAGATCATGCCCTGCCACAGCGGCATCTGCTTGGTGAGGCAGAGATACCAGACCACGGCCACCGTGGTGAAACTGAAGACCAGCAGGAGGAAAGTGGGCCAG
>JASLCO010000086.1 GCA_030146505.1 Moraxellaceae bacterium | reverse complement strand
GAAAACCTGGACTACAGCGGCAAGAAAGTGGTGGTGATCGGCTCCGGCGCCACTGCCGTGACGCTGGTGCCTGCCATGACGGACAAGGCCGCGCACGTGACCATGCTGCAGCGCTCGCCCACCTATGTGGCCAGCATTCCGCAGAACGACCTGATTTCCCAGGGCCTGCGCCGCTTCCTGCCGGAAATGGCGGTGTACCGCCTTGGCCGCACACGCAACCTCGGCCTGCAGATGGGCGTGTACAACCTGTCCATGAAGCGCCCGAAGGTCGTGCGTCGCCTCCTGCTCGGCCAGGTGCGCGCGCAGGTCGGCAAGGACTTCGACATGAAGCACTTCACGCCGCAGTACAACCCTTGGGAAGAGCGCCTGTGCGCCGTGCCCAATGGCGATCTCTTCAAGGTGCTGCGCAAGGGCAAGGCCTCCGTGGTGACCGACCACATCGAGAGCTTCACCGCCAATGGCATCAAGCTGAAATCCGGCCAGGAACTGGAAGCGGACATCATCATCACGGCCACCGGTCTTGATCTGCAGCTCATGGGCGGCATGAACCTCAGCGTGGACGGCAAGGCTTTCGATGCGCCCAAGGCCATGAACTACAAGGGCATCATGTTCGAAGACCTGCCCAATTTCGGCATGATCTTCGGCTACACCAATGCCTCGTGGACGCTGAAGGCCGACATCAGCAGCGAATTCATCTGCCGCCTGCTGAAGCGCATGGACAAGACCGGCACGCGCCAGGTGATGCCGCACAACGATGATCCCAGCGTGACCCAGGAACCTTTCGTGGCCATGCGCTCGGGCTATATCCAGCGCGCCGCCGGCAAGCTGCCGCGCCAGGGCAGCAAGGCACCATGGCGCATCTACATGAACTACGCGCTGGATCTCGCCATGCTGCGCTTCAAGAGCATTGATGACGGCGTGCTGCAGTTCAGCAACCCGGCATCGCGCAAAGCCTCCGGCCGTGCGGCAAAGGCGGCTGCCTGACAGCGCAACGGTTGAACGGAAAAGCCCCGCCAATGCGGGGCTTTTTTCTGGGCTCATGATTCGGGCATCGCAATTTCCACTGCTCCGGAAACTGTCGTCCCCGTGCCGGCACGGCCCGGTGCTTCTGTTTTTTTCCAGCATGCGGCAGCGAAAAAAAATCGCCGGGACTGCGCCGATACGACGACAACGTTGATTCCATGCCCTGGTCATATAGACCCTGATAAAAAAACGCGGCCGCACACCGCAAGCCCGGATTGTTGTCACCCGCGTGCCCTTGTAGGCTGCAAGGCCGACAACAGCGACGAGCCCCCTCCATGGAAAACGCCTACCAGCCGCCCAAGGCCGATCTCACCCTGCCGGAAGACCGGCCGGCTTCGGCAGTGAGCCCGCTGTTTGTCACATCCATCCGGAAGATGGCGCTGCTGTACCTGCTGACCCTGGGCCTGTATTCCGTGTACTGGTTCTACAAGCACTGGGACATTCAGAAACGGCTGCATGGCGCCCCTGTCATGCCCGCGCCGCGCTCGCTCTTCCACATCTTTTTCACGCACTCGCTCTTTGCGCGCATTGCCGAAAGTTACGAGGCGGCAACCGGCAAACCCTGGCATTCGCGCAATATGGCGTCGCTTTACGTGCTGGCCAGCGTGGCCAGCCAGATACTGGACAAGGTCTCCGGCAAGGCCGAAGGCATCAGCCTGCTGGATGTCGCGTCGCTGGCCATCCTGCCGCTCACCCTGCTGCCACTCTGCATTGCACAAAAGCATGCCAATATCGCCGCGCACGATGCGCAGGGCCAGGGCAACCAGCGCCTCAGCCTGCTCAACTGGCTGTTCATCCTGCCCTTTGCAGCACTCTGGACAGTCATCCTCTTCGGCTTTGCCGCAGCCGCCGGGCTGGTACCCGACACGCTGGCACAGGCCATTGCCGACCTCTTCCTCAGCATTCGCGGCAGCGAATGAAGCGCAAAACATCATGAGCGACACGATACGTCTTTCCAAACGCATCACCGAGCTTTACCAATGCTCACGCCGCGAAGCCGAACTGCTCATCGAGGGCGGCTGGGTGCTGGTGAATGGCGCAGTGGTGGACGAACCGCAATACCAGGTCGGCACGGAAAACATCGCGCTGCACCCGCAGGCTCGCGCTGAACCGGTGCCTCCGGTAACGCTGCTGCTGCACCTGCCACCGGGCACGGATGCCGATGCGGAATCCTCGCGCCAGCACATGACGCCTGCCACGCACATGCAGGACGACAAGTCCGGCATACGCCTTTTGCGCCGGCATTTTCACCGCCAGGAATGCCTGCTGGCACTGGCGCCCGGCATGCATGGCCTGCAGGTGTTCACGCAGGACTGGCGCGTGGCACGCAAGCTGAAGGAAGACGGGGTAGCACTGGAACAGGAAATCATCGTGGAAGTGGCCGAGCGCCCGGTGCATGACGTGCTGCCACGGCTGCAGGAAATCCTGAAGCAGCATCAGGCAAGCGCGCAGGCGGCGATAAAAATCAGCTGGCAAAGCGATACGCGCCTGCGTTTCGCGCTGAAAGCCGTCATGCCGCATGCCATAGCACCAGCCTGCAAGAATGCCGGCCTCACCGTGCTGACCATGAAGCGCCTGCGCCTGGGCAGCGTGGGGCTGTCCGGCCTGCCGGCCGGGCAATGGCGTTATCTCGCCCTGCGCGAACGTTTCTGAATGCGTTTCGTATAGGGGGAGCGGCTTTAGCCGCGATACGGTGCTGGAATCTGCGCTGTCATATCAATGTGCTAATCGCGGCTAAAGCCGCTCCTACGAAACAGCGGCAGGAAATCAGCGATACGGAATCAGCGGCGTACCGTTAGGTCCTATCGCCGGTGGCGGCGGCAATGGCTGCGGCGGCACCGGCGGGCGTGGCGGACGGGGATGCTGGCACGCCGGGCCGTGGCAAAGCGGCCAGGGATAATAAAACGGAAGTTCTTCGCCGGACGGAGACGCGCCCTCTTCCTCGCAATGACTGCTGTCAGACGGGTCACGCAGACGCGCCCACACATCGCGCGGCTCTCGCGCTGGCGTGCAGGGCCGGGGCGCAGCCGCCTGTGCCGTCGGCCGCGCAGGCGGCTCCACCTGCGGCGCCCTGAGCGGCGGCAGTGGCGCCATCTTCACGATGGAGCCGGGCTTGAGCTCCACCACCTTGCTGTCTCCGGGAGCCACGCTGCTGTCTGCAAAATGCACCGTGCCGTCCGCGTCCACCCAGCGATGAATGTCTTCCGCCACCGCCGGCGCTGTCAGCCAGACCGGCGCCATCAG
>JASLCO010000059.1 GCA_030146505.1 Moraxellaceae bacterium | reverse complement strand
GCGCTGGCCCAGTTCGAGTATGGCGGCCAGTCGCTGCACCCAGGCGAGGTCGATATCGGCACCTTCCACTTCCGGCAGGCCGGCGAGATCATCACGCAGCTTTTTCACGGCAGCCGGAGAAATATCGGCAGGGCGCACCGTCACCACGGCTGGCAGCGGATTGCCTTCCAGCAGATTGAGCGCATCGCCATAGCCGGAGAGCGAGCGGAATTCATCGAGTGCCTGCGTGGGCGTAATCAATTTGGCCTGGGCGACATCGGGACGACCAGCGAGCTGCGTGCGCAGCGAGGTCTGGCGTTCGGCAGAAAGATCGGCGTGCAGATAAAGGGAAATCTGCGCCTGTCCGTCCCAGCTCGCGGTGAGACGCTCGGCATTGCCCAGCAATAAATAGAGCGAAGCGGGCAGAGCCAGCGCCAGTGCCACCACCATCAGTGTCATGAATGTGGAGATCGGCGTGGTGGCCAAGCGCTTGAAACTGTCACGTGCTTCGCGCACGTGATGGGCACGCCAGTGGGCAAAAACAGTGGCGGTGCTGCGCCGGGATTTCTGTGCGCCACTCATGGCTGGCCTCCTGCAGCTTCAGCCAGATTCGTATCACGCACCAGCTGGCCGTCACGCAAGGTGAGCAGGCGGTGGCGATAGCGTGCAATCAGCGGCAAGTCGTGCGTGGCGATAAGAATGCTCACACCCACGGAGGACAGTTCTTCAAAAATATTCATCACACTGGCGGCGAGGTCCGGATCGAGATTGCCGGTGGGCTCGTCGGCCAGCAGCAAGGATGGCTTGCTCACCACGGCACGTGCTATGCCAACGCGCTGCTGCTCGCCGCCGGACAAAGTGACAGGCAGGGCTTTGGCACGATTAGCCAGACCCACCATGTCCAGTGCTGCATGCACACGGCGCGGAATGTCGCGGCTGTCCATGCCGTTGATGATGAGGGGCAGGGCGACATTGTCGTAAATGCTGCGGTCGTCCAGCAGATTGTGATCCTGATAGACCATGCCGATCTGGCGACGTGCATGGGCAATCGCGCGGCCTTTCAGCTTGCTGTAATCCTGCCCGTTCACTTCCACGCGACCGGCACTTGCGCGCTCGGTCAGCAGGATGAGTTTCAGCAGGGTGGATTTGCCAGCGCCGGAATGGCCGGTAAGAAAAGCCATTTCCCCCGTGCCCAGCGTGAAGTTCACCTGTTTCAGGGCTTCAAAGCCGGAGGGATAGGTTTTGCTGACGTTATGGAAAGAAATCACCTGTTCATTCCTTTGCGTTCATCTTTTAACGTCATTCCCGCGCAGGCGGGAATCTCATGAATAGGTGGCGCGCTTGAAAGTGCACTGTGCCGGGTTGACGAGATTCCCGCTTGCGCGGGAATGACGAAGCAGAGCTCAGTCATTTCTCTTCGTCGAAAAGTGCGGCCACGAAATCCTTGGCTTCAAACGGCCGCAGATCATCAATTTTTTCACCTACGCCGATAAAGCGGATAGGCACTTTCGTGCGGCTGGCGATATTGAAAAGCACGCCACCCTTGGCGGTGCCATCGAGCTTGGTGACGGTAAGGCCAGTCAGGCCCACCGCCTGATCGAATTCCTGTACCTGCGAGAGTGCGTTCTGCCCAGTGCCGGCATCCACCACCAGCATGGTTTCATGCGGCGCAGTCGCATCAATCTTCTGCATCACGCGCAACACTTTCTTCAGCTCTTCCATGAGATTGGATTTGGTGTGCAGGCGGCCGGCAGTGTCGGCAATCAGCACATCAATGCCTTTGGCCTTGGCGCTGGAAAGTGCATCGAAAAGTACCGAAGCGGAATCGGCGTTCGCGCCTTGCGCTACAACCGGCACATTATTGCGTTCGCCCCAGACTACAAGCTGCTCAGTGGCAGCAGCGCGGAAAGTATCGCCGGCGGCCAGCATCACGCTTTTGCCTTCTTTCTGGAAGCGCTTGGCCAGTTTGCCGATGGTGGTGGTCTTGCCGACACCGTTCACGCCCACCATGAGAATGACATAGGGCTTCTTGCTGGTATCAATCAGCAGAGGCGCAACCTGCGGTGCCAGCAATTCGGCCAGTTCGTTCTGCAGGGCTTTGTAGAGCGCGTGCGAATGCGTGAGCTCGTTACGCGCCACGCGTTCGGTGAGCGAGTTGATGATGCGGCGTGTGGCATCGACACCGATATCGGCCACCAGCATCTGCGTTTCTATATCTTCCAGCAGCTCGTCATCAATTTCCTTGGCGCCGATCAAGAGCGTGGCCATGCCATTGCTGAAAGAGCTGCGCGTACGCGACAGGCCGGATTTCATGCGCTGGAAAAAATTGCCGCCCTCAGCGTCTTCATCATTTGTTGCGGCTGCAACTGGTGTTGCAATGCTCTCTGCAGCCTCGATCACAGGTGCCGGCGCAGTGACGACGGGCTCTGCGGCGACGGAAGTTTCCGCCGGATTAACAGCGGGCTCATCGGCCTTGCGCGAGAACCAGCCCTTGAGGGTGTTCCCTAAGGATTTTTCCGGCTGGCCGGGTTTATCGGATGAATTCTGATCAGACATGAAAGCAACAAACTCTGGCCGGCACGGGCCTGCAGCGGCTTGGCGGGATGGGCTATGCTACCAGCCCTTCGCGCCTGCCAGAACCTTTGCGGCGCTTCATTACTGTCGCCATTACGTTGATCCGGAGCCTGCATGTCCCGCCGGTTGCTCTGCTGTCTTTCCCTGACGTTTGCCCTTGGTATCAGTCCCTCCCTGCAGGCTTCCGCCCCGACGACGGAATATCGTCTCGATAACGGGCTCAAGCTGGTGGTGCGCGAGGACCACCGGGCACCGGTGGTGGTCACCCAGGTCTGGTACAAGGTGGGTTCCAGCTATGAGCCGCAAGGGCTCACGGGTCTGTCACATGCGCTTGAGCACATGATGTTCAAGGGCACGAGCAAGGTCCCGGATGGCGAGTTTTCGCGCATCGTGGCGCTCTATGGTGGTGAGGACAATGCCTTCACCACGGACGACTACACCGCCTATTACCAGGTCTATACCGCCGACAAGCTGGCCCTGGCCATGGAGCTGGAGGCCGACCGCATGCACAACCTGGTGCTCAAGCCCGAGGATTTTGCCAAGGAAATCCAGGTGGTGATGGAAGAGCGGCGCATGCGCACGGACGACAACCCGCAGTCGCTGGCCACGGAACGTTTCATGACGCTGGCCTACCTGACCAGTCCGGCGCGTATCCCCACCGTGGGCTGGATGAGTGACCTGCAGGCCATGACGGTGGATGACCTGCGACGTTGGTATGAAACCTGGTATGTGCCCAACAACGCCACGCTGGTGGTGGTGGGTGATGTACAGGCAGAGGCCGTGAAGAAACTTGCCCAGCAGTACTTCGGCAGCATTCCGTCCCGGCCGGTGCCAGCGGTGCGATTGCCGGTCGAATTGCCGGAGCCGGGTGACCGGCGCATGGAGCTCCGCCTGCCGGGCAAGGTGCCGGCGCTTTTCGTGGCCTTCAATGTGCCTTCGCGCAATACCGGCAAGCCGGGAGAGGCAGAGGCCTTGCGCATGCTCATGGGCGTGATGGACGAAGGCATCAGCGCCCGTCTTGAAACCCGTCTTGTGCGTGAGCAGCGCGTGGCCGCCGCCGTGTCTTCCGGTTATGACCCTTTCAGTCGCGGTGATTCGCTGTTTTCCATACGTGTCGTGCCCGCACCCGGCCATACGCTTGATGAGTTGCAGACGGCGCTGTTCAGAGAAATAGAAAACCTGAAAACGGAAAGCATTCCGGATGCGGATCTCAAGCGCGTGTATGCGGGTTTTCTGGCGGGCGACGTCTTTGCGCGTGACTCCCTGCAAGGTCAGGCCAACGGGATAGGGCGGCTGGAAAGCGTGGGCCTGTCCTGGCAGGTGGTGGATGAGTGGCCGCAAGCCTTGCAGAAAGTTGACGCCGATGCGGTGCGCGCAGCGGCACAGACCTATCTGGTGCCGGCCCGGCGTACGGTCCTGCAGTTGCAGCCTGCGGAGATCACGCCATGAAGAAGAAAATGCTGTTTGCCCTGGTGCTGCTGGCTGTTTCCAACGTTGCCAGTGCCGGTCATGAAGGTGCTGCGGTAACGCCGGGCCCGGTTACGGCGCTGGACCGCTTGCAGAGCCTCAAGGAGTTGCCGCGCACGGTGGAAGCACGGCGTGCTTTCACCATACAACACTGGAATACAGCCAATGGCGCACGCGTGTTTTTTGTCGAGGCGCGCGAACTGCCCATGCTGGATTTGCGTCTGGTGTTCGATGCCGGTGCAGCACGCGATGCCGGCAAGGCCGGCCTTGCTTCCATCACCAGCCGCATGCTGGAAGAGGGCACGGCCACGCGTGACACGGCTGCCATTGCCCGCAGCTTCGAGGACGTGGGCGCGGAATTCGACACGAGCTCCTATCGCGACATGGCGGTGGCCGAACTGCGCGTGCTGAGCGATCCGCAATACCGTGATCCGGCACTGGATGTGTTTACCGATGCGATTGCACATCCGGGAATCCCTGCCGAGCCATTTGCCCGCGTCATGCAAAGCAGCGAGGTGGCTTTGCAGCAGCAGGAACAATCCCCTGCTGCCACCGCCAGTCGGCTTTTCTACAAGAACCTGTATGGCGCACATCCCTATGGCAGTCCGCCTGGCGGCACGCACGAGTCACT
>JASLCO010000054.1 GCA_030146505.1 Moraxellaceae bacterium | reverse complement strand
CCTTCCCTTAGCCGTTTTCGGACCGGGGAACCTATCCCAGCGCCTTCATCAACTCGGGCACGGCGGTCTTGTAATCGGCGACCAGACCGTAGTCGGCGATGCTGAAGATCGGGGCTTCGGCGTCCTTATTGATCGCGACGATCACCTTGGAGTCCTTCATACCCGCCAGATGCTGGATGGCGCCGGAGATACCGACCGCCACGTACAGCTGGGGAGCCACAACCTTGCCGGTCTGACCGACCTGCATGTCGTTGGGCACGAAGCCGGCGTCCACAGCGGCGCGGGAAGCACCGACAGCAGCACCCAGCTTGTCAGCCAGCGAGTAGAGGATCTTGAAGTTGTCGCCATTGCCCATGCCACGGCCGCCGGAAACGACGATCTTGGCACCGGCCAGCTCGGGACGGTCGGACTTGGCCAGTTCTTCACCCACGAACTTGGAGGTACCGGCATCCTTGGCCACGGCTACGGCTTCAACAGCAGCGGAACCGCCAGTGGCAGCAGCAGCGTCAAAACCAGTCGGGCGCACGGTCAGGACCTTGATCGCATCCGTGGACTGCACGGTGGCGATGGCGTTGCCGGCGTAGATGGGACGTTCGAAGGTGTCAGGCGAGACCACCTTGGTGATTTCGGAAATCTGGTTCACGTCCAGCAGGGCAGCCACGCGCGGCAGGAAGTTTTTGCCGTTGGTGGTGGCCGGCGCCAGGATGTGGCTGTAGCCCTTGCCGAGTTCGGCAACCAGGGCGCTGACGTTTTCAGCGAGCTGGTGACCATAGGCGGCGTTGTCGGCCAGCAGGACCTTGCTCACGCCTTCGATCTTGGCAGCAGCATCAGCAGCAGCCTGCGCACCCTGGCCGGCAACCAGAACGTGGATGTCGCCACCGATGGCCTTGGCCGCGGTGATCGTGTTGAGCGTGGCTCCCTTGATGGAGGCGTTGTCGTGTTCGGCGTATACGAGAATGCTCATGTTCAGATCACCTTCGCTTCGTTCTTCAGCTTTTCAACGAGTTCTTCCACCGTCTTCACGACGATGCCGGCCTTGCGCTCTGCCGGCGGCTCGACCTTGAGGGTCTTCACGGAGGTCAGGGCGGACACGCCGAAATCACCCGGAGTCTTGGTGTCCAGCGGCTTCTTCTTGGCCTTCATGATGTTCGGCAGGGAAGCGTAACGCGGCTCGTTCAGACGCAGGTCAGTGGTGACCACAGCCGGGAGGTTCAGTTCAACGGTCTGCAGGCCGCCGTCGATTTCACGGGTCACCTGGGCCTTGCCACCTTCCAGCTTCACCACGGAAGCGAAAGTGCCCTGGGCGAAACCACCGAGAGCGGCGAGCATCTGGCCGGTCTGGTTGTTGTCGCCGTCGATGGCCTGCTTGCCGAGGATGATGAGTTCGGGCTTTTCTGCGTCGACGATGCCCTTGAGGATCTTGGCGATAGCCAAAGGCTGTGCGTCTTCGGAGGTTTCCACGAGGATGGCGCGGTCAGCACCGAGGGCCAGTGCAGTACGCAGCTGTTCCTGGGCAGTGGCGGGGCCAACGGTGGCAACGATGATTTCGGAAACCACGCCCTTCTCTTTCAGGCGTACGGCTTCTTCAACAGCAATTTCATCGAAGGGATTGAGAGCCATTTTGACGTTGGCAAGTTCAACGCCAGTCTTGTCCGCCTTGACGCGAACCTTCACGTTGTAGTCAACAACGCGTTTGACAGCAACAAGAGCCTTCATGGAATCCTCGGCTGGTTGTCAGATTGAAGGGGATTGGACTCTTCACCCGGATGTTGCACTGGGGAAGCGCCCTGCGGCGGGAAGACCCCGGCCCGAAAAGGTGCCGTATGTTGAAGGCAGAGCCCGGGGAGGTCAAGTGACGCGCCGGGCCGGATTTTGCGTCAGCCACGCCAATAAAAAGGCCGTTGCCTGCTTGCGCCGGCAACGGCCCCTGTCCACTGCCGCGCTTACTTTTCCGGATGCAGGCCGCGGTTGCCCATGCGCACGCCGGCACCCAGCAGGAAATCGAAGAAAGCATCGGTATCCTTGATGACATCCTTGTAGAAAGCCGACTTGCAAAGCGCAGAGGCGCCATGGGCCAAGGCCCAGGCGGCGCAGATGTGGTATTCGGGCGGCACGTCGGCCAGCTTCTTTTCCTCGATGCGGGCCTTCACGATGCTGGTCAGCTTGTCGAAGTTGGAGCGGCGTATGGCGTGCAGCTTTTCCAGCAACTGCGGCATGGCCTTGTCGGCCACCAGTTTGGACTCCAGGCGGTCGAACAACAGGTATTTGTCCGGATCCTGCACGCGGAACCGGAAGAATTCCTTCACCAGTGCGGACTTGTCCTTGCTGGTATCGACACGGCGGAACATGTCGGCAAGCTCCTCCTCGTAACGGATCATGAGCAGGAGGTAGATTTCGTTCTTGGTCTCAAAGTGCTTGTAGATGGTACCTTTGCCGATGCCGACCTTGTCGGCGATCATTTCCACGGTCACCTTGTCTTCGCCCTGTTCGATGAACAATTGCAGGGCGCAATCCAGAATCGACTGCTCGCGCTGACGGAACTCCCGTGCTTTCTGCGTGGCCTTGGCCAAGTCACTCATATTCCAACCCTCTGATTTTTTTGTCCCTGCAGATCAAATGCCGATCCGCGAAAACCGCGCATTCTCGCGGGTTAACCCAAGCCCGACAAGCTTTGGGCCAGTATAGTCAGCAAATCCCGCCAATGACCAGTCAGTCCGGCCAAATACCGGCTGATGGCAACACTCTCAGTACATTATGCGAAGGCAGTCTCACCTTGTGCCCGCTTCCCGCTGGCGAAACCGGCAATCCCGGCAATACTTGGAAAACGCTGGTCAGCGCAAGCTGCGCCAGCGGGCAACATCCCTGATTGGTCTTGACCCGGTGTCCCCCCCAGGCGCCGGGTTCTTTTTATTCAGGATTCATGTTTTTCATCCTGAAAAACATGAATCACGCCTTGTCCGGCACAGGTCCATACAAGGCTCCCGTCAGCCTCATCACACAGTGATGAGGCTGCGATGGCGACACTTCCCTGTGTCGCCCACCTCGGCAAAAACTGCCACGCCGTGCATCTCATCTCTTGGACGCAGCCCTTCAAATCTGATCCTGTATTGACTCAACCCACACCAAACAAACACCGGAAATTTTCCGAGGTTTTGCTGCCCAACGTTTCAATTTCCATGCCGCGCAACTT
>JASLCO010000039.1 GCA_030146505.1 Moraxellaceae bacterium | reverse complement strand
AGCAAGCGGCAGCAATCGTATTGTAGGCAACCAGATTGTCACCCAGCTCCGACAGGATCACGTCATTCGGGCGATAAGCAAGCTCGCCTGAGAACGACAGATCCCCCGCCGTTGTACTGAAGCTCAGGCCATACATCTGGATATCTTCGGGATAAACAATCTGGTAAGTCGTGTTGTCCAGATAAGCCATGGCGCTCATGGCATCAGTCACCGGACCACCCGTAGTTGCCTGGGCCACCGGCTTGTGACTGTGGTAATTCATGAAGAAAAGGCCAAGCTCGGTTGCATCCATGTTGTAACGGAATGCCACGCCATACTGGCCCTTGCCATCAGTGGGAAGATCGCCAACCCGATCAGCCGTCAGCACCGAAGAATTGACGCCATAAACGGCATTGTTGTAACCCCTTGCCGCAGGCTCCAGCGCACCGCCTGCCATATCAATCAGGATGCGGTTGGCACCCTGCCCGGCAAAAGCATCATCCGTGGAGTAGAAAGTACCGACGTCATCCGCTTCGGAATAATCCCAGTCGAATTCATAGAAGGCTTCCATGGTCAGGTTGTCGGTCAGGCCCAGCGAGGCATAGAGCATGGGCAGCGGCAACAGGGCCTCTTTTACTTCGGCACCCGGCAAGCGCAGCTTGGAAAGCGATACGGGATTGGCGCTGTTGATGCCGTCCTGAAGGAACAAGGCTTCACCCCAACTGATCACCTGCGAGCCGGCGCGCAGGTTCAGCGGCATGCTGCCCAAATCAAAGTTGCCGTAGACATAGGCATCCAGAAAGCGGGCATCATGTCCGGAATGATCATCAATTTCCGACGGGAAACCGCAAGCGGCTGGGTTGGCCGTTATCTGGGGATTACAGCTGGCAGAATTGGGATAGAGGTTGGGACTGGCGCGATTGATCTTGTTGCTCATCAGTACCGTGTCGTAAAACGCCGTGGCACGGGTGAAAAGGCCGTATCTGTCATATTTGAGCTCAAAATCCGAAGTGATCTTGAACACATTGGTAATGGGGCGGGAATTATTGTCGAAATTGCTGTCACCGTCATTCTTGTTGATGAAGGTGCGATGATTGTCAGCAACCGCTGCCGCATAAGTGGGATAACGCGCCGCCAGCGCCGTATCCGGATCCTCGAGACGCCAGCCTGTGCCATAGGAAACCGTGGTGTCCAGTGAGCCGGTGACAGCCCCCAGATTCAGTTCAAAAGCCGAAGCGGTACTGACAGCAAGGGGCAGCACAGAGGCGAGAACAAATCCTGCTGCGCGCGGCGCCAGGCGAAGGGACGGCAAGCGATGCTTGTTTTTCATGTCGGAGCTCCAGCGTGAGAATTCTTGTTTTGACGCACGCATGCCCGGCAAGGCGGAATCAGGCTCGAGTATCAGCGCCTGACCTGCTTTCTCCCTGACTCCTTGTCAGAAAAAAAGGGATTAAGAAAGGCTCTTTGCCGGAGCACTTTTTATGTTGCATTTTTTCTGGCCGGAATGACCGGCTGCACCAATTTATACCTGCTGCCTGATGCAAAGAAAACCGGAAAGTCTGACCAATCAGCCGTTTATGCACTTTATGACCCATATGCCGCCCCCGTTGTCAGACAAATCACTGCGCCTGTCTGCAAAACTGCTAGGTCATCGCGGGAAAAGCTAGCCCATAATCGGCAAACCGCCAGGAAAACAGAGAGATGTTCAGCCGCGCCCCTGCCCCGCTTCAGGTGCCAGCAAGCGGGCGACGGTTTCACGCACATCGGCGGATGACGACTGCTCCCGTATCGTCTGCAGACAGGTTTTTGCATGCTGTTGCCGCTGCGCATCGAAACGTGCCCAGGTGCTCATGGCTCCAAGCAGGCGAGCCGCCACCTGAGGATTACTGCCATCCAGAAAAAGCACTTCCTCTGTCAGCAAGGCATAGCCCCTTCCGCTGCGGTCATGGAAAGGCAAGGGGTTGTTGTTGGCGAACTGGCCAATGAGTGCGCGTACCCGGTTGGGGTTGTCGCGATGAAACCCCGGATGACGGCGCAACTCGTCCACACGGTCGATGGTGGAGGCTGCAGGCGCCGAAGCCTGGATGGCAAACCACTGATCCATCACCAGCGCCTCGTTTTCCCAGCGTCGTGCAAACGCATCCAGCAGGCGGGTGGCCTGCGGACTGCCGGCATGGACCAGTGCAGTCAGTGCCGCAGCTTCATCGGTCATGTGCTGCGCATGTTCAAACTGGCGTGTAGCCAGCTCATGGTGGCCGACGCCACTGTCAACCAGCAGTCCCAGAGCCGTATTACGCAGGCTGCGCTCGGCAATGGCAGCGGCCGAGTAGACATAGTCCGCCCTCGCCACACCTTCGCACAGGCCAGCCAGCCAGGACTCCAGCCGGTGCGTAATGGCATGCCGCAGCCCCTGCCGCGCCGAATGCAAGGCTTCGGGATCAGGGCGGCAGACAGCATCCATGAGCTGCGAGAGCACCGGCACCTGCAGGATTTTCGCGGCCAGTGCAGGATCGCTACCGGCCAGGGGTGGCAGCATGTTTTCCAGAGCGCTGAGCAGAACCGCATCAGGCACCAGATGACGACCGGCACGGATGTCACCGGCAAGGCGCAGGCATTCGGCCGTCAGCAGGGCCTGGGCCGTCAGCCATCGATTGAAGCCATTGCTGTCATGGCGCAGCAGGAAAATTTTCTCGTCCGCACTGAGTTCCTGCTCCACGCGGACCGGCGCCGAGAAATCACGCAGCAGTGAAGGCACCGGCGGCCGGCTCACGCCGCTGAACACATAGGTTTCAACCTCTTTTGCCAGCAGGAGCACTCTTTCGGTTTCTGCAGACGGTGCCGGCAACAGCTGCAGGGGCAGCTCGCGACCATCCTCGCCCAGCAGCGCCAGACGTACAGGCACCGGCAGCAGGCCGGGCTCCGGATAGCCTTCGACCTTGTGCAACTGCTGGCGCAAGGTCAGGTGATATTCCTTCGCCTCCGGCCTGAATTCGCCGCGCACATGCAATGTTGGCGTACCCGGCTGACGGTACCATTGCATGAAGGCCCCAAGATCGGTGCCGCTGGCATCCGACAGCGCCTGCACGAAATCTTCTACCGTCACCGCCTGTCCATCATGGCGGCTGAAATAAAGATCGGTGCCTGCACGGAATTTTTCCGGGCCCAGCACCGTATGCAGCATGCGCACGATTTCCGCGCCCTTCTCATAGACCGTTGCGGTATAGAAATTATTGATTTCGACAAAGGAATCGGGCCGCACCGGATGCGCCAGTGGGCCGGCATCTTCGGCAAACTGGTAGGCACGCAGGAAATTCACATCTTCGATGCGCTGTACGCTGGCCGACAGCATGTCGGCCGAGAACTGCTGGTCGCGGAAAACCGTGAAGCCTTCTTTGAGACTGAGCTGGAACCAGTCGCGGCAGGTGACGCGATTGCCGCTCCAGTTGTGGAAATACTCATGCGCTACCACGGACTCCACGCGCTGGAAGCCTGCATCCGTGGTGGTGGCAGGATGCGCCAGAACGCAACTGGTGTTGAAGATGTTGAGCCCCTTGTTTTCCATGGCGCCCATATTGAAATGCGAAACAGCCACGATCATGAAAATGTCCAGATCATATTCGCGGCCAAATACTTCTTCATCCCAGCGCATGGAGCGTTTCAGCGATGCCATGGCATGGTCGGTCTTGCCGGCATCGCGGGACTCCACATAAATCCGCAAGTCGATGCGACGCCCGGACAGGGTGACAAATTCATCGCGATGCAGGACCAGGTTACCGGCCACCATCGCAAAGAGATAGGAAGGCTTGGGAAACGGATCTTCCCATGTCACGAAATGGCGGCCTTCCGGCAGGTCGCCACTGTCGACCGGATTGCCATTGGCCAGCAGTACAGGGAAGCGTTTCCTGTCGGCGCGCAGGGTAGTGACAAAGCGCGACATCACGTCAGGGCGATCCGGATAGAACGTGATCTTGCGGAAACCTTCTGCTTCGCATTGCGTGCAATACATGCCGTTGGAACAATAAAGGCCTTCCAGTGCCGTATTCGTTTCCGGATGGATGCGCACGCGCGTATGCAGGACAAACTGCCCAGCCGGCACATTGCTGACAACCAGTTCCTCGCCCTCCTGCCGATAACGGCTTGCTTCGACGGCATGGCCGTCAATTTCCAGACGTTCAAGCACAAGATCGACACCATGCAGGCGCAAAGCCTCGTCTGCGCCAGCAGAAGCGGAACGGACCAGCACCAGTTCGGCATCGACCACGGTATGGCCTTCGTGGATATCGATATCAAGGCGCGTGCTTTTTACCTGGAAGGCGGGCTGGCGGTAATCCTTGAGATAAATGGTTTTCTGGGCGGCTTCGGAAATGTCAGCAGGAGTGGCCATGATTACACCGTGAGCAGCTCGACCTGATAGGCCGTGAATTTGCGGATATTGATGACACCGGTATCAAAAAGCAGGTACTGCCCCTTGATGCCGAGCAAGGTGCCGGCTACATCCGGCGACTGGTCAAGATTGAAAGACTTTATCTTTTGCGGATATTGCAGGACCGGATAGCGGAACTCCTGCACTGTCTCCTGCAGCGGCTGTATTTCCCCGGGAAAACGTTCTTGCAGAGCAGCAATTTCAGCGGCACAACGTTGCAGGAGATCGTCGCGGGCTGCCGGCAAATCCACCGGCTCGCTGTCTCCTTTTAACAGGGCCTGCCAATTGGTCTTGTCGGCAATATGTTGTGCAAGCGTGGTTTCGATGAGGCCGGACTGGAAACGCGTACCGACACGAAAAATAGGCAAGGCCTGCGTAGCACCCTGGTCCATCCAGCGCGTCGGCACCTGGGTGCCGCGCGTGATGCCAACCTTGAGGCCGGAGGAATTCGCCAGATACACGATATGCGGCACATTGCAGTGCGCGTCCGCCCATTCAGGCTCACGGCAGGTGCCGAGATGGTAGTGACAGGTTTCCGGTTTCAGGATGCACATGTCGCAGGCAGCGAGCTTCTTGAAGCAGACAAAGCAATGACCCTGGTTATAGGACTTGCTGGTTTTGCGCCCGCAGGCCGTGCAGAGGATATTGCCAAGATATTTGAGGTGCAGCGTATTGCCCATATAGGGCGCCAGAGGGACAGAGAAATCCCCCAGCGGCAGGAAATAGGACACAGGCTCGTTTCGCTCAGCCCGCATTTTTCGTAAAGTACCCAGCATTCTCTTCTGTCATCCCGTTTTCAATTCATGTCTGCCCGCCCCCACCCATTCCATCCCCTTATTGCCGAAACCCTGGCTGCAACCGGCGCTCGTGATGTCCTGAGCATAGGCCCGGTAGAGTGGCCTGCCGGTCTTGCTGGCGGGGAGAGTCTGACTCTTGCGGAAGCCCTGGGCTCCGCGGCACATCGCACACGGCAGGAGCTGGCAGTCGCCAGTCTGGCCGGCAGCGAAAATGCGCGCGATGCCCGTCAGCTGATCGCCGTCATGCGGGACCTGCTGGCACGACAACTTCTGGTGTTTGTACCGGAAAACCTGCTCGATGACACGACGCTTATCGGCCTTGGCCTGACACGTCAGGCCCGCTTCGAAATCGATACCGCGAACTGGCAGGCCTGGAGCTATGACATCCGCACCTACAAGTCGGTGCCGGACTGGTTGAATCCCAGATTCTGGGCCAACCCCGAGAACTGGAACAAATATCGCTGGTAGCGTCAGCGGCGGCGCCAGGCACGCGCCGGGCCTGACGTGTATCCGGAGCAGCACCTGCCGGAAACGTCATGAAAGGTCAGTGCAGGAATTTCACCGCGCCTTCGTCGTCATGACCGTGATCGTGACTGTCACACACATCACCTTCTTTCTCACCCTTGTCGATATAACCCGTTCTCTGCTCTTCCGGCAGATGCTTGAGCTCCCAGGCAATCACGGCTTGCATGCAGGTTTCACGTTGTTCGGGCGTGAGGCGGCGGCCATCAGGCCACTTGCCGATTTCAATGGCCAGGCGGAATGCCGCCAGCAGCTCTGGCGTCATGGCTGCCAGCATTTTTTCAATCGTTGTGTCGTTCATCATTCACCGGAGTTCGTGAGGTGGCTGCTCCAGCCGAGTTTGGTACGGCAGGCCGCATAGAAGTCATGCCCCGGTGGATGCAGGAGGCGCAGCTTGAAAGGATGCTTGTTCACATACACCCAGTCGCCGGTACGCAAACTGGTGCCGGCCTGGCCGTCACAGCTCACCATGGGATTTATGCCCTCGGTGCACATGAGCAGCTTCACCTCGCTGTTGCCATCCACCACGATGGGACGGCTGGACAGCGTGTGCGGATGCATGGGAACCAGCACCATGGCATCAAGGCGCGGATGCATGATGGGGCCACCACCGGACAGCGCATAGGCAGTGGAGCCCGTGGGGGTGGCGATGATAAGGCCATCGGAACGCTGGCGGTAGACGAACTGGCCTTCGATATAAAGTTCGAACTCGATCATGTGCACTGACTTGCCGGCATAGAGCACGATGTCGTTGAGCGCTATGCCCTCGCCGGTGGGTGTGCCGTCAGCCTTCACCTCCATATTGAGCATGAAGCGCTGCTCGATGGCGTAATCGCCATCCAGCACGGCACCCACCTTGGCGTCGATCTCGTCCGGCGAGACATCGGTGAGAAAGCCGAGCCGGCCGCGATTGATGCCGAGCACGGGCTTGTTGAAACGCGCGAGGGCGCGGGCGGCATGCAGCAGCGAGCCGTCGCCACCCACCACGATCAGGAGATCGCAGATTTCCCCCAGCATGGCGCGCGAGCAGACCTGCAGTCCGGAGCGGGACATGACGGCCGCCGTGTCTTCGTCAAAGATCACCTTGACGCCACGGCCTTCCAGAAAGCGCAGCAGATAGTCCAGCGTGTCTGCCACGGTGGTATTGCCGGGCCGACCGATCAGCCCGACATTGCGGAATTGTTCCATGTTCATCCGGGGAGCGGCCCCCAAGGCCGCGGTGAGCTATTGGCTGGCGAGAAAACGGTCGCGCTCGGCACGCATCAGCGACCAGAGCCCACCGTCCAGCACCTGGGTATCGTAACCCATGACACCCAGCAGGAAAGCCGCTGCCGCACTGCGGCGGCCGGTATCGCAGTAAACGATGTAGCGCTGCTCCTTGGGCAGCAGGCGGGACTTCACGCGCAGGGATTGCAGCGGCAGGCACATGGCGCCAAGCAGGATGCCGCGTTCCTGCTCATCGGCCAGACGCACATCCAGCCAGCGTGCCCGGCCGGCTTCCACCTCGGCCATGGCAGCGGAAAACTCCACCATGGCCAGTGACGGCGCCTTCAGCAACAGATCGAAATCGGCCTTGTCCAGGCGCATCAGCAGACCATCGGACACCATGGCCACGTCCGCATTGCGACTGCCTTCGATCAGCAAGCCTTCTTCACCGAAATACTGGCCTTTTTCCAGCAGCGCCAGCGTGACCGGGCCGGTGTCGCCGGGAATGCTGACCTCGGCCACGCCGTCGCGAACGAAATAGCAGCTCTCGGCCTCTTCACCGCGACTCAGGATGCGCTGGCCCCGGCGCACCGGCTGGGGCTTCAGCTTGCCGAAAAGCTCAAGCACGTTTGCCGGCGGCAGGCGATAGAACAGGCGCGACTGCAGCAGGCGCCGTATCCATTCGTTGTTTTCGCCGGGATAGAGCGCCGACAGCGCCCGCTCCAGCGTTTCCGTGGACTGGTCCCAGGCCAGCACGCGGTCCAGCCGCTTGCTGTCGAAGCGCAGGACGTTGACGCCCGTCCTGCTGCGCACGGTGGCCTGGCGCGGCTGCTCCGGCGACAGCGCATGCGCGGCATCGATATCGCCGGCATCCAGCGTGCTGACAGCACCGCTTTCCGTTTCGATATCCACCGCGCCACTCAGCAAATAAATGGTGCTGCCATCACTTTCGCCACGCCGGCACAATTCGGTGCCAGCCGGCAGGGCTTCAATTTCCGGCCCTTCCAGCAGGTAATCCAGGCGTTCGGCCGACAGCGCATTCAGCGGCACGAAAGTCTGCAGAAGAGCGCGGTTGATACGGTTTTGCACCATGATGAAAAAACCTCAGGCAGCCAGTGCCGGGAAATGCCCGCGACGCCCCTGCAAGCCGCCGGTATGCAGGGCCAGCACCAGGCTGCCGGCAGGAATACTGCCTGCCCTCACCATGTCGGCCAGCCGCGACATCATGCGCACGGTATAAACCGTGTCCAGCGCAATCCCCTCCTCCTGCTCAAAATCCTGCCGGAATGCAGCCAGCCTTGCCGGTAGCGAGGCGTGCTGGCGCATGCCTTCAGTTTCCTGCAAGGACCAGCCTGCCGTGCTGCCTGCCATGGCGGCAATGCGACCGTGCAGGCCGGCATCCGCAAACGCCTGGAAACCCAGCAGGCAAAAACGAGCCGGCAGCGCACGACGCAATCCGGCCAGCGTGGTGCCCGAGCCTGCCGCCACCGCCAGCCGCACCGGCCCCGGCAGTTGCTGCCCGATTTCCGCCGCCAGCAAGGACAGGCCCGGCAAGGCCAGCTCGCCCGCCCCGCCTTCGGGAATGAAACGCGCCGCGCCGCGGCCGGCACACACGGCCGCCTGCCAGCCCGGCTCATGGCGCTGGCGATAATTTTCCGCCGACAGGAATTCAAGCTGCATGCCGGCCGCCTGCGCCTCGCGCAGCGTGGGCGTGATGCGGTCCGCTTCGCCACGTACAAGCCCCGTGGTGGCAAAGCCGTAACGCTGGCCGGCATGTGCCAGCGCATGCAGATGATTGGACCACAGCCCGCCCACACTCACGAGGTGACGGATGCCATCAGCGCGGGCCTGCTCCAAATGCCCCAGCAGCTTGCACCATTTGTTGCCGCCCAGCAGCGCATCACGCTCGTCCTCGCGCTTCATGAAGACCTGCATGCCCTGCTGCTGCCAGGTTTTTCCCTGCAGGCGCTGCAGGCGCGTGGGCACGGAAAATTCGTCAGCCTGCCACATGGCCATCACCGGAAACGCAGGACATTGTCGATGGCGGTATCCGCTGCCTGATGGCGCGCGCAACGGTCGGACTGGCCGGCAACAAAGCGCGTGGGCGAATCGGTACGTATCAGGCGCGCCTCGCAGCACTTGTTGTCGCCGATGGCGGCATTGCAGCGGGGATTTTCATAGTGCGCCAGCCAGCTCTGGTACTGCTCCGGCGTCACCATGCACTTGGCGGCGGCATAGGCCACGGGGTTGCTCACATAGCTGGCCAGCTCCGGCACCGGCACCGAAACATGGCCGGCACCGGGATGGAAGACCACGAAATTCATGCCCAGCGATTCCAGGCGACGCAGGAATTCATCGGCAGCGCCCTGTTCGCGCTGGGCATTGCCGGATTTCACCTCGGCCAGCTCGCGTCCCAGATTGTTCAGCGTGTCTTCACGGTAATTCAGTTCCGCGCGCAGCGATTCCATCTGCAACTGGAAACGCGAGGCCTCTTCGCTCAGGCGCTTTTCCACCGACAACTGGTATTCAGACCGCAAACGCGACTCGCGCGTGACGAACTCCTGCTCTTTCTGCTTCAGGAGTTGCTCGAATTTCTGGTTTTCCTCGCCCAGCTTGGCACGCATCATGGCCGACAACTGCTCTTCATGCAGGCGACGCTCCTCGGCCAGGTTTTCTTCCAGCTTGCCAGCGCTGGCCAACTGGTGGCGCAGTGCTTCTATCTGCTCGCGCTGACCATCGAACTGCTCTTTCAGCGCACGGTTCTGCCCCAGCAGTTTTGCATTCTGGGCTTCCAGGATGTCGGACTGCTGCTGGTGCAGGAATCCCAGTTTTGCAATGGTTTCGTTCTTGTCGGTTTCCAGCGTACTGATGTGCAGTTGCTGCGCCGCCATGCGCTCCAGCAGCGCCTGCTTTTCCTGCTCCCAGAGCGCGGCCTTGGCAGCGGTCAGCGGCTGTACGGCGGCAACAGGCGCTTCTTCAGTCAGCACCGGAATGTCGGTGTCCGGCGCAGCGGGCGCCGGCCTTGCCTGGGCACTGCCGGCCGGGCGCAGGCTGTAGCGCTCGGCCGCGGCGTCCACGGCGCCGGCAATCTGCGCAAAGGTATTGAGCGTGGGCCGCATGACCGGATCCCACAGCTTGATGGCATGCCAGGAAATCGGGCACTGGCTGTGGCAAACCAGATTGATCGGGCCGCCCCCCATGTCCGGGCCACGGCCGGCAATTTCCGCCATATGCCGCAACGGCAGGTTCCAGCTGCGCTCGGGGAAGCCACTGGCATCAAAACCGATCAGGAAGAGGACACAACGGCGGACCTTGAGATTGTCATCAAGCTGCACATAGGCCGCGCGTTTTTCGTCGCCGGCATAGGCCGGGATGCCGACATAACCGTCCAGGGTGGCCTGGAAATCGGAAAACATCATGACCTTGTCGATGCTCTCGCTTTCCCAGAAGAGCACCATTTCGGAAGCAGCCAGATAAGTTTCAAACATGGCAACGCCTTAATGCAGGAGGCTGAACGTACCCTCGTCCCTGGCACGTGTAATGTCTTGTTGTGGCCGGGAGTCTAGCCGTGGCCCCTGCAAAAACAAAGGGCCGCCCCTGGCGGCCCTTTGCGGGAAGCGTCACAGAATCAAGAAGCACGCCATCAAACGGCTGCCGCCAGTCGCGCGCCCTGGTTGATCGCGCGCTTGGCATCCAGCTCGGCCGCGACATCGGCACCGCCGATGAGATGCACGGTCTTGCCCAGTGCTTCAATAGAGGCCTGCAGCTCGCGCTGCGGTTCCTGGCCGGCACAGAGGATGATGTTGTCCACCGCCAGCACCATGGCCTTGTCGCCCACGGTGATGTGCAGACCTTCGTCGTCCACCTTGTCGTAGTTCACGCCGGTCAGCATCTGCACCTTCTTCTTCAGCAGGGCTTCGCGGTGAATCCAGCCGGTGGTCTTGCCCGGGCCGGTGATCTTCTTGGGCTTGCGTTGCAGGATGTAGATTTCGTGCGGGCTCGGGTCCACATCTTCTTCCACGCCGGCAATACCGCCACGCGCCTTCAGCTCGGGATCAATGCCCCATTCTTTCAGGAAGGTGGGGATGTCAAGGCTGGAGGGCTTGTGGTGCGGATCGTGGGCGAGGAATTCCGCCGTATCCACGCCGATGCCACCGGCACCGACGATGGCGACTTTCTTGCCCACCGGCTTCTTGTCACGCAGCACGTCGAGATAGGTCAGCACCTTGGGATTATCAAGACCGGGAATGTCCAGCTTGCGCGGCACAATGCCGGTGGCGAGCACGACTTCGTCGAACTCGGCAACATCATGCGCGGTGATGCGTTTGCCCAGCACCAGTTTCACGCCGTGCTTTTTCACCATCACATCGAAATAACGCAGGGTTTCGTAGAACTCTTCCTTGCCCGGCACCTGCTTGGCGATATTGAACTGGCCCCCGATCTTGGTGTCGGCATCAAACAGGGTCACGTTGTGGCCACGCTCGGCCGCAACCGTCGCGAAAGAAAGACCAGCGGGGCCAGCGCCAACCACGGCAATGTTCTTGGGCTTGTCGGTCTTGATATAAACCAGCTCGGTTTCGTGGCAGGCCTGCGGATTGACGAGGCAGGACGACATCTTCATCTGGAAAGTGTGATCCAGGCAGGCCTGGTTGCAGGCGATGCAGGTGTTGATTTCTTTTTCCAGATCGCGCTCGGCCTTCAGCACCCAGTCCGGATCAGCCAGCATCGGGCGCGCCATGGCGATCATGTCGGCATCACCACGCGAAATGATGTCTTCGGCAATGCTGGGCATATTGATGCGGTTGCTGGCGGCCACCGGAATATTCACGGCCTCCTTGACCTTGCGCGTCACCCAGGCAAAGCCGGCGCGCGGCACCATGGTGGCGATGGTGGGAATCTTGGCTTCGTGCCAGCCGATACCGCTGTTGATGATGTTCACGCCAGCCCCTTCCAGCCGCTTGGCGAACTCGATCATTTCTTCAAAGCTCTGGCCGTCCGGCACCAGATCCAGCATGGACAGGCGATACACGATGATGAAATTGGGGCCGGTAGCCGCGCGCACGCGACGAATCACTTCCAGCGGATAGCGCATGCGGTTTTCATAAGAACCGCCCCACTGGTCATCACGCTCATTGCCGCGCGTGGTGAGGAACTGGTTCAGCAGATAACCTTCCGAACCCATGATTTCCACGCCGTCATAACCGGCCTGCTGGGCCAGACGGGCAGACTTGGCCCAGTTGAAAAGCTCACGCTCGATATCTTCTTCCGTCATCGCCTTGGGCGCGAAAGGATAAATCGGTGATTGCTTGGCCGACGGCGCCAGCATCATGGGATGCCAGGACTGGCGGCCGGCATGGAGAGCCTGCATTACAATCTTGCCGCCTTCAGCGTGCACGGCCTTGGTCACGATCGAATGATGCTCGGCATCTTTTTCGGTGAACATGCCGGAAGAGCCTGGGCCAAGGCCGCCTTCCATCGAGGTCGCGATGCCCCCGGTGACGATCAGCCCTACTCCGCCCGCAGCGCGACGAGCAAAGAAGGCCGCCTGACGCTCCATGCTGACCTCTTCAAGACCCGTATGCATGGAGCCCATGATCACGCGGTTACGCAACTGGGTGAAACCCAGATCCAGGGGCTGGAGAAGATGGCGGTATTTTTCCTGACCGGACATGGCAGACCTCGGCTGTTTAATGGAGTCTGTGCGAACCTGTTTGCCTGAGTTAACGAGAGTGGCAGAATGGGCGCACCTTGCAGGACAGACGTTATAAGCCGTAGCCTGTCCTCTCAATAACCCAAACTGACAAATTATTGCCCATCGCCGGGCCGTAGCCAGGAGCCTGCCAGCCTTGACCACCATGAAGATTGGAGATGTTGCCGCCCCTTTCGCCTGGCTGCTGCTGCGGGCCGCCGAGCACTACGGTGCGGATGGTGACAGCCTGCTTTCCGGCGTCGGCCTCAGCCGCCAGCAACTCAATGAACCAGATGCCCGACTGAGCATTATCCAGTACATGAAGCTGGGCCATATCGCCATGAAAGCCACGGGCGAACCCGCCCTGGGTCTGCGCATGGGCGAATTCTGCCGGATCACCGACCTCGGCTGGACCGGCATGCTCGCCATGGCTGCCCCCACCCTTGGCGAGGCACTGGACTCGCTCACCCGCTTTGAGGTGCTAGCCAGCCGCAACTACCGGGGCCACTCCTTTATCGAATACACGCCGCAAGACCCCAGTGTGGTCTTCTACTCAATCGCTCCCTACAACGAATACAACTACTTCGTGGTCGACAGCGTGCTCTGCTGGTGGATGAAGCTGATCGGCCGCCTCAGCGGCCGCAACGACCTCATCAAGGAGGTTCACGTCGAGTTCGCCGCCCCGCCCTACCAGAACCGCTATCAGGATGCCTTCACAGCACCGGTGCTGTTCGGTCAGCCCAGCAACCGGATTGTGCTCCAGGCCGATGTGCCCTCCCTGCCCAATCGCTTCGGGGAGCCACACCTGTACCGCGAAATGCTGGCCTATGCCGAAGAAAAGCTGAAAAAACTGGCGGTAGCCGAGACCTTCAGCGGCCGGGTACAGCACATCCTCGGCCCCTTGTTGCACGGCAACACGCCGACTATTGAAGACACGGCAGCACGGCTCGGGATTCCGGACTGGACCCTGCGGCGTAAACTGAAAGATGAAGGCACGAGCTTCCAGCTGCTGCTGGACACGATGCGCAAAGACCTGGCGCTGTGCTATATGAAAGACAGCGCGCTAAGCTTCGGGGAAATTGCGTATATTCTGGGGTTTTCCACGCCCGGGGCATTTCAGCGGGCCTTCAAACGGTGGACCCATTTGACACCCGGAGAATACCGCCGGAGCAAGGATTACAAGGGAGATAACAGCGAGTCT
>JASLCO010000020.1 GCA_030146505.1 Moraxellaceae bacterium | reverse complement strand
CCGCAAGGCGCAGTAAGGCCGGCTGCCAGGTTACTGGGGATATCGTAAGCCCGAAGCCACCCCGCCGTTGGGGCGGCTCTGGGCGGCGGACCCAGCGAGACCTGGAAAACGAGAGCATAATCTCACAGGGGTGAAGCGTGGCCTATATCATCGACCGCCGCCTCAACGGCCGTAACAAGAGCACAGTCAATCGCCAGCGCTTTCTCGACCGCTATCGCGGCCAGATCAAGGAGGCGGTGGCCGATGCCGTCACACGCCGGTCCATTACCGACATGGACCACGGTGAAAGCGTCACCATTCCCACCCGCGACATTTCCGAACCCGTCTTCCATCACGGCAGTGGCGGCGAGCGCGAAATGGTGCATCCGGGCAACCGGGAATTCGCCACCGGCGACCGCATCAAGCGCCCCGAAGGCGGGGGAGGTGGCAATGGTGAGGGCAAGGCTTCCGATTCCGGCGAAGGCGAGGATGAATTCAGCTTTTCCATTTCCCAGGAAGAATTCCTCAATTTCCTGTTTGATGATCTTGAACTTCCCAATCTGGTGAAACGCCGCCTGGCCGGCCTGGAAACCTTCCAGTGGCAAAATGCCGGCATCGTCAACGACGGTAATCCCGCCAAGATCAATATCGTGCGCAGCCTGCGCTCGGCTACCTCAAGGCGCATTGCCCTCACGGCTGGCGCCCGCAAGAAACTCAAGGCTGCCGAAGCAGAACTGGCCGATCTACTGAAACAGGACAGCTCGCCTGCGCGCGTAGCCCGCATCAGGGATTTGCGGGAAGAAGTCGAAAAGCTGAAGGCCCGTATCGAGCGGGTTCCCTTCATAGATACCTTCGACCTGCGCTACAACCACCATATCAAGGTGCCCAAGCCCAGCTCGCAGGCGGTGATGTTCTGCCTCATGGATGTTTCCGGTTCCATGAACCAGAGCATGAAGGACATGGCCAAGCGCTTCTTCCTGCTGCTCTATCTTTTCCTCAAGCGCAACTACAAGAAGATCGACGTCGTTTTCATACGTCATCACACCAGTGCCAAGGAAGTGGACGAAGAAGAATTTTTCTACTCCCGCGAAACCGGCGGCACCATCGTCTCCAGCGCGCTGCGCATGATGCAGGACATCATGGCCGAGCGTTATCCGGCAGATGAATGGAATATCTATGGCGCCCAGGCATCAGACGGCGATAACTGGAATGACGATTCGCCCGTCTGCCAGCAACTGCTTTCGGAAAGCATCATGCCCCTGGTTCAGTATTTCGCCTATATCGAAATCACGCCGCGCGAACATCAGGCACTGTGGGAAGCCTATGAAGGCGTGCAAGCGGAATGGTCTGGTGTTTTTTCCATGCAGCAGATCATAGAGGCCGGTGACATCTACCCCGTTTTCCGCGAACTTTTCTCGAGGAAGAAAGCATGAGTCCGTCTGCCGGCAAAGATGGCGTGCGCCGCGAACCGATATCCACCGGCTCCGAATGGACTTTTGATCTGATCCGCCGCTACGACGAGGAAATCGGCCGCATTGCCCGCGAGGTTTACGGTCTCGACACCTACCCCAACCAGATAGAAATAATTTCCTCTGAACAGATGATGGATGCCTATTCCTCGGTAGGCATGCCCATAGGCTACAACCATTGGTCCTTCGGCAAGCATTTCGTTTCCACGGAAAGCTCCTACAAGCGTGGGCAGATGGGCCTCGCCTACGAAATCGTGATCAATTCCAATCCCTGCATTGCCTATCTCATGGAAGAAAACACCATGACCATGCAGGCCCTGGTGATCGCCCATGCCAGCTATGGCCACAACTCCTTCTTCAAGGGCAATTATCTTTTCCGCACCTGGACGGATGCCGGCAGCATCATCGACTACCTGCTCTTCGCCAAGAATTACCTGCGCCTCTGCGAAGAACGCCACGGGGTGCGTGAAGTGGAAGCCATACTCGATTCCTGCCACGCCCTCATGAACTACGGCGTGGACCGCTACAAGCGCCCCTACCCCATCTCTGCGGCTGAGGAAACCCTGCGCCAGGAAGAGCGCGAAGCCGCCCTGCAACAGCAGGTGAACGAGCTGTGGCGCACCATTCCCTTCCGCAACAAGAAGGAAGAGGAAGAAGCCAAACGCCGGCGCTGGCCGGAAGAGCCGCAGGAAAACATCCTCTATTTCATCGAAAAGAATGCGCCGCTGCTGGAGCCCTGGCAGCGCGAGGTAGTGCGCATCGTGCGCAAGATCGCCCAGTATTTCTATCCGCAACGCCAGACGCAGGTGATGAACGAAGGCTGGGCCACCTTCTGGCACTACACGCTGCTCAACCATCTTTACGACGAAGGCCTTGTCACCGAAGGCTTCATGCTGGAATTCCTGCAGTCGCATACCGCAGTGGTTTTCCAGCCCGGCTTCGACAGCCCTTATTACCGGGGCATCAATCCCTATGCGCTGGGCTACACCATGTTCCAGGACATCCGGCGCATCTGCGAAAACCCCACGGATGAAGACCGGCGCTGGTTTCCGGACATCGCCGGCAGCCCCTGGCTGTCGACGCTGAAATTCGCCATGCAGAGCTTCAAGGATGAAAGTTTCGTGCAGCAGTTCCTTTCCCCGCGCGTGATGCGCGAATTCAAGCTCTTTGCCATTCTGGATGACGATCAGCGGCGTGATCTCACAGTGTCGGCCATCCATGATGACTCAGGCTTCCGCAGCCTGCGGCAGGCCTTGTCCAACCAGTACAACCTCAGCATGAACGAGCCGAACATCCAGATATGGAATGTGAACCGGCATGGCGACCGCGCCCTTACCCTGCGCCATGTGCGCCATAACCGACGCCCGCTGGGCGAGGCCACGCAGGATGTTCTCAAGCACCTGCATCGCCTATGGAAATTCGATGTGCATCTCGAATCCTGGGAGGGCGACACGATGATGGAGCGCACCACTTGCAGCGCGCAGGGCGGCATCGTGCAGGTACCGGGAACGGCGCAGCCATGAAGCACAGCCTTCACCTTTTCGTCAGTGGCAAGGTGCAGGGCGTTTCCTACCGCGCCAATGCAGAACGCATGGCCATCACACTGGGCCTTTGCGGTTGGGTGCGCAATTTGGCCGATGGCCGTGTGGAAATCCTGGCCCAGGGTGAGGAAAAAAACCTGCGCAATTTCCTTGCCTGGGTACACCAGGGCCCGTCCCAGTCACGCGTCGACCATGTCGAAACGCACTGGGACGAAGCCACGGAAATCCTGCAGGGTTTCCACATTCGCTGAAGACCTGCCGGCTTCGTCCCGCAGCAATTCCCGCTCTGCGTTTCCCTCAGGCCATGGCAGGGCGCACCAGGAAGCGGCGCAATTCCTGTTCATAGTAGCCGGCCAGTCCCAGCATGATGAGCCCCATGCCCCACAAGGTGCTCGCATGGAAACGCTCATGGTTGATGAGCATGCCCAGCAGCAGCGCGAATACCGGCGTGATCAGGGTGGTTAGCGCCATCGTTCCCACGGCAATGCGCTGCAGGAGAAAGAAGTAGCAGAACATGGCGACGATGGATCCCATGCTGGCGGAAAACAGCAGGGCCGAAACCGATACCGCGCCGGGCATGTGATCAGGCACTGCGCCGCCCAATACCGGCAGCACCAGCACACAGCCCAGCGCCGATACCCACAGGGCACCACAGGTCTGCACCAGCGGCGGCAACTGGTGCGGCAGGCGCTTTATCCACATGGCCGACACGGCGTAACACAACACGCCCGCCAGCACCATGAACACGCTGGGCGCATGGATGGCAGCCATGCTTTCACCTTCCAGAAAAATCACCGCCAGGCCGGTAATCCCGAGCAGCATGCCCGACCACTGCAAGGAAGAAAGCCGCGATTCCCGCAGGAAAACCTGCGACAGGAAACCCACCATCAGCGGCGACAGGCCAAAGAGCACGGAAATCATGCCCGAAGGCAGGTGACGGGCGCCCAGATAGGTCAACAGCATGGCACCGAACATACTGAGGGAGCCCACCGCATAGAGTTTGAGCGAGGCAGGGTCGCGGGCAAGACGCAAGCCCAGCAGCCTGAGCAACAGACTGGCCAGCAGTGCGGCCAACACCATGCGGATGGTCAAAGACCAGATCGCATCGAAATCACGCAGGCTGAGCACCACCGACAGAGGCGTGGCCGACCAGATCAGCACCAGACCGAGATAGGCCGGCGTGACACCGGCATACCGGCCTTGGGATTGCGGAGGTTCTCCGGTGGTGCCTGTCATCATTGCTGCTCCTCTGGTTGGCAAAGGCGTCATGCCTTTTTCATGGCGACAAAAAACAAAAAGGCCGCAGAATCTGCGGCCTTTTTGCAAAACGGGATTACGCTCAGTCCGGCCGCCGGAACGCGCGCATGCGCTTGATCGCAACTACCCAACGGGCAGCTGCACGGACTTCGGGGCGGCGTACAGAAATGAGCGTTAACATGCGCCCGATAATCAGTGAGAATGACCGGCATCGTCAAGGATGCTTTTTCATGCCGGTTTATCTCGTCGGTGGTGCGGTGCGCGACAAACTGCTGGGTCGTCCGGTAACGGAGCGCGACTGGGTGGTGGTCGGCGCCCGGCCCGAGGACTTGCTGGGCCAGGGCTATCGTGCCGTCGGCCGTGACTTTCCCGTTTTCCTGCATCCGCATACGCAGGAGGAATATGCCCTCGCCCGCACCGAGCGCAAAAACGGCAGCGGCCATACCGGTTTCATCTGCGATTTTTCACCGGACATCTCGCTGGAAGAAGACCTGCTGCGCCGCGACCTCACCATCAACGCCATGGCCGAGGATGCCAGTGGCCAGCTTGTTGATCCCTGCGGTGGCCGGCGCGACCTGGAACTGCGCCTGCTGCGCCATGTTTCACCAGCTTTCCGCGAAGATCCCCTGCGCGTTTTCCGCGTGGCGCGTTTTGCCGCGCGCTATGCGCCGCTGGGTTTTTCCGTGGCGGGTGAAACGCAGGCATTGATGCGCGAAATGGCCGAATCCGGCGAGCTGGCCAGCCTCACGCCGGAGCGTGTATGGAAGGAAACGGAAAAGGCACTGGGCGAAGACGCACCCGAGGTTTTCTTTGCTGTCTTGCGCGAATGCCATGCACTCGCCAGCTGGTTTCCGGAAGTGGACCATCTTTTCGGCGTGCCGCAACGGCCTGAATACCATCCGGAAATCGATACCGGCATCCACACGCTGATGAGCATGAAAATCGCGGCCAGCCTTAGCCCTGCACGCGAAGTCCGTTTTGCCGCCCTCGTCCATGATCTCGGCAAGGGAGATACGCCCATGCAGGAATGGCCGCGCCATGTCGGCCATGAATCACGCGGTGTCAAACGCGTGCGCGAGTTCAGCAAACGCCTGAAAGTGCCGCGCAGTTTTTCCGACCTGGGCGAACTGGTGTCACGCTTTCATCTGGACATACACCGTGCCGACGAGCTGCGTCCGGCCACGCTGCTGAGAAAACTGATGGAAATGGATGTGCTGCGCCGTCCCGAACGCTTCGGGCAAATCCTGCTGGCCTGCGAAGCCGATGCCCGCGGCCGCCTGGGGCTGGAAGAAAAGCCGTATCCACAGCGGCAGTTCTGGCAGGGGGCGCTCGCCGCCCTGCGCAGTGTTGCCCCGCGCGCCCTGCAGGAAAAAGGCCTGGAGGGAGAAACCTTCATGCAGACCCTGCAGGCCGCGCGCGAAACAGCGCTGCACACCTTCCGTGAAAACTGGAAAGCTTCCCATGACCAACAGCCACGCTGACAGCAAGGTGGTACTCATCACCGGTGCTGCCCAGCGCCTGGGTGCCCACACCGCACGCGTACTGCACGGACGAGGCTGGCGCGTGCTCCTGCACTGCCGCCAGTCCCGCGAAAAAGCCGAGGAGCTGGCTGCCGGCTTCAATGCGCAGCGGAGCGCTTCCTGCGCCGTACTGCAAGCCGATCTGGCACAGGACAACGACGTGGCCGCGCTGGCCGCCGCCGCGCAGGCTCAATGGTCACGCGTGGATGCGCTGGTGAACAATGCCTCGTCTTTCTATCCCACGCCTGTCGGCCAGGCCACGGCGGAAAACTGGGACGATCTTTTTTCCAGCAATGCCCGCGCCCCTTTCTTCCTGGCACAGGCGCTGGCACCGGAGCTGGCCCGCCGGCGGGGCGCCATCGTGAACATGCTGGACATTCATGCCCAAAGGCCGCTGCGCGAGCACACGCTCTACTGCATGGCCAAAGCGGCGGCAGCAATGATGACGCAGGCACTGGCACGGGAACTGGCTCCTGCCGTGCGCGTGAACGGCATTTCGCCCGGCGCCATACTCTGGCCCAGCAGCGGCGCCCATCCAGCGATGCAGGAAAAAGTGCTGGCCGGGATTCCCTTGCAGCGCCTGGGCGAGCCGGCCGATATCGCCAACACCGTCGCCTTCCTGCTGGAAGATGCACCCTATGTCACCGGGCAGATCATTGCCGTGGATGGGGGGCGGAGTTTGTAGGAAGATCCGGGCGCCAGTGACACACTGCTTTTCACGATGATGTGCGAATGAATTCGCAGCTACAAAAACCAAAGCAGGATGGCGCGAGCCACGGTTCACCGCGACATCAGATGCCCTTCAAGGGCCTGCCGGAGCGGCCCCGGAATGGGGCCGGAAGCTTGCGCCACATAATCGAAAAACACATGCACGGCCTTGCCCCGCGCCACGCATACCTTGTTCTGCCAGGCTTCCTGCGCCACCACGAAAGAGCTGTTGCCGATGCGCTCTATGCCGCTCAGGAGCGTCACTTCCTCGCCGTAGTGGGCCTGCGCCACATAGTCGATTTCCACACGAGCCAGGATCAGGTTCCAGGCCTTGAGGTTCATTTGGGGATTGAACAACTGGAAAATCGGTGTGCGGGCCGTTTCAAACCAGCCGGACACCACCGTGTTGTTGATATGGCCCAGGGCGTCGGTTTCATAGAAACGCGGCATGACGGTCATGGAAAACATCAGTACAGCTCTCCGTCCCGGGCAAAAAAGCCGGCATCACCTTCGTCGTCATCCAGCGGAAATTCAACCGGCCAGAGCTTCTGCCTGCTCTGGTCGTAGGCTTCCCAGTGTTCAAGATAGGGCCGCACCGTTTCCGGATGACGGTCGCCAGGGGCGATATCGGCCAGCGGCCGCAGCACGAAGGCATTCTTGAGGATTTCCGAACGCGGCAGTCTTACGCCGTCGATTTCGCCGCAGGCATTGCCATAGGTGAGGATGTCGATATCCAGGGTACGCGGCGAGAATTTCGGCCCCTGCCGGTCGCGGCCGTAGGCTTCTTCAATGGCACGCAACTCGGCAGCAAGCTGGCCCACGGTCTTGTCCGTATCAATGCCGACGACAAGATTGAAGAAAGGATCGCCGACAAAACCGACTGCCTCGCTTTCATAAACCGGGGAAATCAGCAGGTCGCCATAACGCTGCCCCAGTTCGTGCAGGGCTCCGCGGATATGGCGGTCGCGTTCGATATTGCTGCCCAGACTCAGGTAAACACGCGGCATCAGGCTTTCTCGCCCCGTTCGATGATCACGCCCACATCCTGCGAGCCGCGCACGGCGCCCGGCTTGGACAGACGCAGGCGCAGCCAGGGCACCTGGAATTCCTCGCGCACGATGGCGGCAATCTTTTCCGCCATGGTTTCCACCAGCAGGAATTCGGACTCACTGACAAAACTGATCAGGCGCTTGGCCACGGCCTTGTAGTCCAGCGCATCCTTGATGTCATCGCTGGCAGCGGCCTTGCGTATGTCAGTCGCCATTTCCAGGTCCAGGCTGACGGTCTGGCGTATGCGGCGCTCCCAGTCAAAGATGCCGATGACGGTTTCTATCTTGAGATCGCGGATGTAAACGATATCCATGCTGTCCTCGTGAAGCGGCCATTACACCGGCCTGTGGTCCGGGGAAAAATGCGCAAGACTTGCATCAGGGCAATAACTAGAATCGGGCCTTTCCAATGCTCTTGCGCAAGGAACGAACGCATGTCGCCCGATCTGATCGCCACCCTGATTGCCGTAGGGGCCCTGATTTTCGCCTATCTGCTGGGCTCTGTCTCCACGGCCATCATCGTCTGCCAGTTGCTGGGCCTGCCCGACCCGCGCAGCGAAGGCTCGCGCAATCCCGGCACTACCAATGTGCTGCGCATCGGCGGCAAAGGCCCGGCCATCCTGACCCTGGTCGGCGACATGCTGAAAGGCGTGGTGGCCGTGCTGATTGCCAAATACGGCCTGCATCTGGGCTCACCCTGGCTGGCCGCCGTCGGCTTTGCGGCCTTTCTCGGCCATCTCTATCCGGTATTTTTCGGCTTTGAGGGCGGCAAGGGCGTGGCCACGGCGCTGGGCGTGCTCGTGGTGCTGCACTGGCCACTGGGCCTGGCGGTGATCGCGCTCTGGATCATCGCCTTTGGTGCCAGCCGCATTTCCTCGCTGGGCGCCATCACCGGCTTCGTAGCCGCGCCCGTGCTGTGTTTTTACATGGCGCCGGAATTCATGGTCGGCGTCACGCTGATGAGCGTGGTGCTGCTGCTGCGTCACCACGCCAATATCCGCGCCCTGCTCAAAGGCGAAGAAAGGAAATTCGGCAGCAACAAGCAGCCCTGAAACCTCAGGTGGAGAACCAGCCGGGATGACGCAGCAGCCAGTGGCGCACCTGTTCCAGGCGACGCGTGCAGTCCCCTTCTTCCAGCAGCGATTGCCGGGTATCGGCATCCAGCGGCAGGCCATCCGCCAGACGCCAGGCCAGCATGCCGGCATCAGGCACGGCATGGCCCTGCTCTTCCAGCGCATGCGCCAGCGCGGCCAGGTCATCCGGCACCGGCACATAGTCCTCATCCGTCAGCACGCTGGCACGCGCCATCATCAGACCGTCACTTTCCACCCGCCACTCCGACAAGCGTACCCGCTGCTCCGCCAAGGCCAGCACGCCTAGCGTGCCGTCGCGCTGGTTGACGATCTGATCAAAGAAAGCACGAACACCCACCTCATAAGTGAATGCCGGCTCACCCACTTCCCGGCCTTCACGTATGCGCACCACGACAAAGGGCTGGTTCCTGCCACAGATATCCACCAGGCGACGGTAGCGCATTTCAAAAATGCGCAGGGGCAGTTCACCACCGGGAAAGAGCACCGTATGCAGGGGAAAAACGGGAAGTTCGTCAGGCAGGCTCATGGCAGCAGTGTCCGCGGAAAAGGGTGGGCATCATGCCGATGCACCGGCACGACATTACGACTAAAAAAAGGCAGCGTTTCAGAAACTCACCCCCAATGCCATGTAGATGGCGGATTGCTCGGCATTGCCGTAAGCGGCCATGAGATAAAAAGGCCCCAGCACCGTGTCCGCCGCCAGATAGGCATTGAAGGAAGTGGCCATGCCATCCATGGCCGTAAAGGCATCATTCACCCGCCCCATGCGCGCCGCCTCCACCTGCACGCCGCCATAAATGCCACGCCCCAGCCCGGCCGGCAGATCGCTGAAACGGCGGTAGGTGAGCAGGCTGCCATAGGCCAGGCGCTCACCCAGGAAATACCCCTTGGGGTAGGCGCTGAGATTGAACAGGCCGCCCAGCGCAAAATCGTCATAAAGCGGCATGCCGGAATCACCGGCACCCCCGACATGCACCATGGCCATGACGGTATTGCGTGACCAGGTGAAGGCCTTCAGGGCGCGCAAATCATAACGGCCGTAACTGGTATCGGCGCCCAGCGAAGGGCTGGATTTGAAATACGTGAGGCGGGCACTGCTGCCCTTGTGGGGTAAATGCGTATTGTCCAGCTGGTCGTAAATGGTACGCAGGATATAGCCGCCCTGGTCATGGGTCTCGTCCGGCACCACAAACAGGGTTTCCGACTGCGCCCGTATGCGCGAACGGACCGCGCCCACGCGCACCTCGCCCCAGCGCCCGAACACCGAGCCGACTTCCAGCCCGCCGCCGAACTCGCTGTACTGGTAACGCAGCCTGGCGTAATCCTCGAGATAGACATCACGATACTGTTGC
>JASLCO010000018.1 GCA_030146505.1 Moraxellaceae bacterium | reverse complement strand
AGCAAGGCCATCATCTGCGCCTCTACCGGCAATACCTCTGCTGCTGCTGCTGCTTATGCGGCGCGCGCCGGCATCACCGCTTTCGTGCTGATCCCCGAAGGCAAGATCGCCATGGGCAAGCTGGCCCAGGCCATGATGTATGGCGCCATCACCCTGCAGATCCGTGGCAATTTCGATGAAGGCATGGAGCTGGTGAAACAGGTCGCTGAACACGCGCCTGTTACCATCGTGAATTCGATCAACCCCTATCGTCTGCAGGGCCAGAAAACCGCTGCTTTCGAAATCGTGGAAGAACTGGGCTTTGCACCGGATTTCCACTGCCTGCCCGTGGGTAATGCCGGCAATATCACCGCGCACTGGATGGGTTACACCGAATATCACGAGCGCGGCATCGTGAATAACCGCCCGAAGATGGTGGGCTATCAGGCCGCTGGTTCTGCGCCTTTCATGCGTGGTGGCCCTGTGGCTAATCCGGAAACCGTGGCCACTGCTATCCGTATCGGTAATCCGCAGTCCTGGGACAAAGCCTGGGCGCTGCAGAAGGATTCCGGCGGCTGGTTTGACGAGCTCTCTGATGAGGAAATCCTCGCTGCCCAGCGCCTGCTCGCCATGCGCGAAGGCGTGTTCTGCGAACCGGCTTCCGCTGCCTCCTTGGCCGGTGCCATGCGCGATGTGAAGAGTGGCAAGATTCCCGAAGGCTCCAAGATCGTATGCACGCTCACCGGTAATGGCCTGAAGGATCCGGACACCGCCATCAAGCAGTGCGCCGATGCCGTGCTCAAGACCATTGATGCCAAGCTGGACGATGTGAAGAGCGCCATTCTTTCGCAGATGGCCTGAGTCGAATCACCGTGTTAAAAAAGCCCGTGCCCCGCACGGGCTTTTTCTTTTGCCTCTCGTAGGAGCGGCTTTGGCCGCGAACTTTCCGGAAGCCATTGGGGTTCGCGGCTAAAGCCGCTCCTACAAGTCCCATGCCATGAAAAAAATCATACGTCCCCGCGTGCTGCCCGATGATGTCGCCTTGCTGCCCGACATCCATCCCGTGCTGGCGCGACTTTATGCCCTGCGTGGTGTGACTTCAGCGCAGGAGCTGGAGCGTGCGCTCAAGGGGCTGGTGCCGGCACAGGCCATGAAAGGCATGGAAGCCGCACTGGATTTATTGCAGCAGGCGCTACGTGAAGACTGGCGCATTCTGGTGGTTGGCGATTTTGATGCTGACGGTGCCACCAGTACCGTGCTGGCCCTGCGTGTGCTGCGGAAATTCGGCGCGCGTCATGTCGATTATCTGGTTCCAAATCGCTTTGAATACGGCTATTGCCTGACGCCGGAAATCGTGGCCCTGGCGCAGCGGGAAAAATCTCCACAACTCATCATCACCGTAGACAACGGCATTTCCAGCATCGAAGGTGTGGCGGCAGCAAAAGAGGCCGGCATCCGCGTGCTGGTTACCGATCATCATCTGCCCGGCGCCACGGTGCCGGCTGCCGATGCCATTGTGAATCCCAACCAGCCCGGCTGTGAGTTTCCCAGCAAGAATCTGGCGGGCGTGGGCGTGGTGTTTTATCTGCTTTCCAGTCTGCGTACCCGCCTGAAAAATGCCGGCTGGTTTGCTGAAAAGAATCTGCCGGAAGTGTCGCTGGCGGATTATCTGGATATTGTCGCGCTGGGCACCGTGGCTGATGTGGTGGCACTGGATGCTAATAACCGGGTGCTGGTGCATCAGGGGCTGGCGCGTATACGCGCCGGTCGCTGTGTGCCAGGCATTACGGCGCTTTTGGCCGTCGCCGGCAAACAGCCGCAGCAGATTGTCGCCACGGATCTTGGTTTCCAGGTTGCACCGCGTTTGAATGCAGCGGGCCGACTCGATGATATGTCGCACGGCATTGAAACCTTGCTGACGGATTCTCCCGATCTTGCAGCGCAATATGCCAGCGAGCTGGATGGCTTGAATCTTGACCGGCGCCAGATAGAAGCGGGCATGCAGCAGGAGGCACTGGCGGCGCTGAAGCAGTTACAGATTTCCGCTGAGTCCTTGCCCTTTGCTTTTAGTCTTTTTGATGCGAACTGGCATCAGGGTGTGATCGGTATTCTGGCTGGCCGCATCAAGGACAGATTCCATAGGCCGGTGATTGCCTTTGCGCCGGCCAGCGATGATCGCAACCCTGCTACGGCTGAACTCAAAGGTTCGGCCCGTTCCATTCCCGGCGTGCATATCCGCGATGTGCTGGATCTGGTGGCGGCAAAAAATCCCGGTCTCATCACGCGCTTTGGTGGCCATGCCATGGCGGCGGGCCTGTCCTTGCCGCTGGCGCATCTGGTGCGTTTTCGCGAGGCCTTCAATGAGGCGGTGAGGGCGGTGGCGGATCGCCATGATCTCGAGCCCGTGCTGCATTCGGATGGCGAGCTGCCGCCGGAGTGTTTTTCCGAAGGCTTTGCCGATCTTCTGCGTGAGGCCGGTCCCTGGGGCCAGGCCTTCCCGGAGCCGCTCTTTCATGGCGAATTCCTCTGCCTGGACCAGCGCCTGCTCAAGGAAAAGCACATCAAGTTCAGCCTTTCGCATCCGGCCTCCAACCGCGTCTTTGATGCCATTGCCTTCAATGTCGACCGCGAGGTCTGGCCCAACCAGGCCCGCCGCGTGCGTCTGGCTTACCGTCTGGATATCAACGAGTTCCGCGGCTCACGCTCCCTGCAACTGCGCGTGGAGTATCTGGAGCTCCTGCAGTAGCTCAGCCGCCCCGGTACCGGGCGCCGGGGCTTTCCGCTACAATCCGCGCCTTTCCTGATACCGACCGCTGTTCCCCATGGAAATCAATCCCTATCTCAACCGCATCAAAGACCTCGCCGAGCGTGCTTCTTCGCTCCGGGGGTATCTTTGACTACGACCTGAAGAAAGAACGCCTCGAAGAGGTGATGCGCGAGCTGGAAGATCCCACGCTCTGGAATGATCCCGAAAAAGCCCAGGCCATAGGCCGCGAGCGTGCTGAGCTCGAAGGCGTGGTACTCACGCTGGATAAACTCGAGTCCGGTCTTGTCGATGCCAAGGACCTGCTGGATCTTGCTGTCGAAGAAGATGACGAAGGCACTCTGGGTGATGTCACCACCGAGCTCGACGGCCTGGAAAAGGCTGTGGCCGACCTCGAATTCCGTCGCATGTTCTCCGGCGAAATGGATGCCAATAATGCCTTCTTGGATATCCAGTCCGGTGCTGGCGGTACCGAGGCACAGGATTGGGCCTCCATGCTGCAGCGCATGTATCTGCGCTGGATAGATCGTCACGGTTTCAAGGGCGAAGTGCTGGAAGAATCCGAAGGTGATGTGGCCGGCATCAAGTCCACCACGCTGCGTATTGAAGGTCCTTACGCTTATGGCTGGCTGCGTACCGAAACCGGTGTGCACCGCCTTGTGCGCAAATCCCCGTTTGATTCCGGCAATCGTCGTCACACTTCTTTTGTGGGCGTCTTCGTCTCGCCGGAAGTCGATGACAATATTGAAATCGAAATCAACAAGTCGGATGTGCGCGAAGACACTTACCGTTCTTCCGGCGCCGGCGGCCAGCACGTGAACAAGACCGACTCGGCCGTGCGTCTGACGCATATCCCTACCAATACCGTGGTGGCCGTGCAGAACGAACGTTCGCAGCATGCCAACCGTGACCGTGCCTGGAAGCTCTTGCGTGCCAAGCTCTATGAGCTGGAAATGCAGAAGCGCAATGCCGCCAAGCAGGCCTTGGAAGAAACCAAGTCCGATGTGGGCTGGGGCAGCCAGATCCGTTCCTATGTGCTGGACCAGTCGCGTGTGAAAGACCTGCGCAGCAATATCGAGAATTCCAATCCCGGTGCCGTGCTGGACGGGGATATCGACGAGTTTATTCAGGCTTCTTTGAAGATGGGCCTTTAAGTATTCCCCTTCTTCCTTCGCTTTTCTCCCTCTCCCTCCGGGAGAGGGCCGGGGTGAGGGCAGGCTTGAGATGAATGTGGGGTGTTCCCCTTACCCTGACCCTCTCCCGGAGGGAGAGGGGACTGAAACAGGTGAGAGAAAATGAGCGAAGAGCAGAACAGCGAAAATCAGGTGATGGACGTCAACAAGCTGATTGCCGAGCGCAAGCAGAAGCTGGGCGAGATACGCGCTAACCAGAAAGTTGCCTTCCCCAATGATTTCAAACGTGATGCTGTTGCTGCTGATCTTGTAGCCCGCTTTGGCGCGCTGGAGAACGATGTTCTCGAGAGCGACAAGAAGCACTTTGCTATTGCCGGCCGTATCCTGCTGAAGCGCATCATGGGCAAGGCCAGCTTCACCACCATCCAGGATATGTCGGGTCGTATCCAGCTCTATATTTCCAAGGAAGCCATAGGCGAAGAAACCTATAATGCTTTCAAAAAGTGGGATATGGGTGACATCGTTGGCGCGAAGGGTTATGTCTTCAAGACCAAGACCGGCGAGCTGTCCCTGCATGTGGAAGAGCTGCGCCTGCTGACCAAGGCCCTGCGTCCGCTGCCGGACAAGTTCCACGGCATCGCCGACCAGGAAATGAAGTACCGCCAGCGTTACGTCGATCTCATCGTGAGTGAAGAGACGCGCCGTGCCTTCATCGTGCGCTCCAAGGTCATCGACGGTATCCGTCGCTTCATGACCGGCCGTGACTTCATGGAAGTGGAAACGCCCATGATGCACGTGATTCCCGGTGGTGCCGCCGCCAAGCCCTTCACCACGCACCACAATGCCCTGGACATGCCGCTGTTCCTGCGCATCGCTCCTGAGCTTTATCTCAAGCGTCTGGTGGTCGGTGGTTTCGAGCGCGTCTTCGAGATCAACCGCAACTTTCGCAACGAAGGCGTGTCCGCCCGCCACAATCCTGAATTCACCATGATCGAGTTCTACATGGCGTATGCGGATTACCGCGACCTCATGGACCTGACCGAGGACATGCTGCGCACGCTGGCGCAGGACATCCTGGGCAAGACCGATGTGGACTACCAGGGCGAGGTCTATGACTTCGGCGGCAAGTTCACGCGTCTTTCGATGGTGGACTCCATCCTGAAATACAACCCCGAGCTCACCCGCGAGCAGCTCTGGGACGTGGCCGCCGCCAGCGAGATCATCCGCAACAAGCTCAAGATGGAAGTAAAGAGCATCTGGGGCATAGGCAAGCTGCAGACCATCAT
>JASLCO010000007.1 GCA_030146505.1 Moraxellaceae bacterium | reverse complement strand
GGGCACGGAACTCGGCCACCATGGCCAGCACATCGCGCAGGCTGGTGTTATGGACCAGAGCACGCTCATGCGCCTTGGTAATCACGGGGCCGTCGGCCATGGGGTCCGAGAAGGGAACGCCCAGCTCAATGATGTCGGCACCCGCCTCCACCATGGCAAACATGGCCTTCACGGTAACGCCGGGTGCGGGGTCACCGGCGGTGATATAGGGAATCAGGGCCTGACGGCCAGCGGCCTTCAGTTCAGCAAATTTTTCAGCAATGCGACTCATGACGTTTTATCTCTTTCTCTACCCCGTCATTCCCGCGAAAGCGGGAATCTCCGGAAGCCTCAGCGGGCATATTCATGAGATTCCCGCTTTCGCGGGAATGACGATGAGGGTGTTATTTCTCAGACGGAGAGCTTCAAACCGAAATACCGTCCAGCTTGGCCACGGTCAGCAGATCCTTGTCACCGCGACCGGAAAGATTGCAGATGATGATCTTGTCCTTTCCCAACGTCGGCGCCAGCTTGTTGGTGTAGGCCACGGCATGGCTGGACTCCAGCGCCGGAATGATGCCTTCCTTCTGCGTCAACAGGCGGAAACCGGCCAGCGCTTCTTCATCATCAATCGCCACATAATTCACGCGGCCAATATCCTTCAGCCAGCTGTGCTCGGGACCGACACCGGGATAATCGAGACCGGCCGAAACGGAATGCGTTTCTATGATCTGGCCGTTGTCGTCTTCCATGAGATAGGTACGGTTGCCATGCAACACACCGGGGCGACCGGCATTAAGCGGCGCGGCGTGCTGGCCAGTGGCCACACCATAACCGGCGGCTTCCACGCCATACATGGCCACGCCATCGTCATTCAGGAAAGGATGGAAAAGACCGATGGCATTGGAGCCACCACCGACGCAGGCCACAAGCGCATCAGGCAGGCGACCGGTTTGCGTCAGGCACTGTTCGCGCGCTTCGCGACCGATGATGCACTGGAAATCACGCACCAGCATGGGATAGGGATGCGGGCCGGCGACGGTACCGATGATGTAGAAAGTGTTGTCCACATTCGTCACCCAGTCGCGCATGGCTTCGTTCATTGCATCTTTCAGCGTTTTCGAGCCCGAGGTCACCGGCACAACTTTCGCGCCCAGCAACTTCATGCGATAGACGTTCATGCTTTGACGCTTTACGTCTTCCTCGCCCATGAACACCACGCACTCGAGACCAAGACGGGCTGCAATCGTGGCTGTGGCCACGCCATGCTGGCCGGCACCGGTTTCAGCAATCACGCGCGTCTTGCCGGAATGCTTGGCAAGCAGGGCCTGACCTATGGTGTTGTTCACCTTGTGCGCGCCTGTGTGATTCAGGTCTTCACGCTTGAGATAAATCTGCGCGCCGCCGAGCTCACGGCTCCAGCGCTCGGCGTGATAAAGCGGCGAAGGACGGCCGACATAAAACGAAAGGTCGCGATCAAATTCGGCGAGAAAAGCCGGATCATCCTTCAGGCGTGCATACAGCTTTTCCAGATCGGTCAGCGCGGCCATCAGGGTTTCGGAAACGAAACGGCCACCGTGTATACCGAAATGCCCGCGCGCATCCGGGAACTGCGAATAATCTACAGACTTGCTCATACCACTTTTGCTCCTGCATTCACCGCTTCGATGAACGCCTCGATTTTTGCGGCATCTTTGATGCCTTTCTGCGGCAGGCCTGCCGCATCAATTTTTTCCACTCCGCCGCTGATATCAACGGCATAGGGTTGTGTCAGCGTTATGGCCTCGGCCACGTTTTCCGGCGTAAGGCCTCCGGCCAGCACGAGAGGCTTGCCGGTATTTTTCGGGAAGCGTCGCCAATCAAAAGTCTGGCCGGTGCCACCTTTGAGATCGGGATGCCAGGCATCCAGCAAAATGCCGCTGGCATCGGGATAGCGGGCAATATCGGCCGCCACATCACCATCCGGCTTGACGGTCAGCGCCTTGATCCAGGGCTTGCCGAATTGCGCGCAGAATTCATTGCTTTCATCGCCATGGAATTGCAGCAGGGACAGGGGCACCGTTTGCAGCAGGGCACACACTTCTTCGGCCGAGGCATCCACCACCAGTCCCACCGTCGTCACAAAAGGCGGCAGCTCGCGAACGATGGCGGCGGCTTTTTCAGGCGCGACATAACGGGGACTTTTGGAGAAGAAAACGAAGCCAAGCGCATCCGCACCAGCCGCTACGGCGGCCTGGGCATCTTCCGGGCGGGTGATACCGCAAATCTTGACGCGAACTCGACTGGACAAGGCTGGATAAGAAACTGGGGGAAAGGCGGGATTCTAGCAGCCTCGCGGCCTTAAGACAGCCCGTTAAAACCTGCCAGGAAGGACGGCCCCAAAGGTTCTCGCGGCAAAATGAACTGATCGGGATAGAGCGCATCCACGAAATAGAGACCATCGGCCGGCGCCGTCACACCACCCAGAGTGCGGTCTTTAGCCGCCAGCACCTCGGCCACCCATTCCGGTTCGGCCTTGCCCTGCCCCACGGCCATCAGCACGCCGACGATATTGCGCACCATATGATGCAGAAAGCCGTCGGCCTGGATATCCAGCACGATATAGCGGCCCTGCTGGCTGAGATTCAGGAAATGCACATCGCGCTCGGCGCGTTTGGACTGGCAGGCAATGGCGCGGAACGACGTGAAATCGTGACGTCCCACCAGATACCTTGCCCCTTCCTGCATACGCGCGAGATCGAGGGCGTGGTAATGCCAGGTGACCATGCCAGCAAGCAGGCTGGAACGGAAAGGATGGTTGTAGATCACATAGCGATAGCGCCGCGCCACGGCACGAAAACGCGCATGGAATTCATCACTCACCGGCGTGATCCAGCGCAGGGCGATGTCTTCGGGAAGCTTGGTATTGACCCCCAGCATCCAGCTGCGCTCGGGGCGGACAGCATCACTGTCGAAATGCGCCACCATGCCGGCACCATGCACGCCGGCATCGGTACGGCCGGCGGCAATCACCGTCACCGGATGATTAGCGACATGCGCAATCGCCTTTTCCAGCGTTTCCTGCACGCTCTTCACGCCGGCTTGCTGGGTTTGCCAGCCCCGATAGGCCCTGCCGTTGTAATCCACACCAATGGCGAAACGCATGAATAATCTCGAGCAGGCGCACAAAAACAAAGGGCAGCGTTTTACGGCTGCCCTTGGCTCAGGTCAAGCAGAAGCAGTGATCATCCCACCTGGGCCAGCAGTCCCTTGGCCTCGTCCTTCTGGTTGCCATTACCTTCAGTGAGTACTTCCTGCAGGATGTCGCGAGCGCCATCCATGTCACCCATATCGATGTAAGCGCGGGCCAGATCCAGCTTGGTGGCGTTTTCATCGGTATCGGCGAGGAAGTCGAACTCGTCATCCATGCCGAGGTCTGCAGAAGCAGCCGGGGCGGCCGCAGGAGCAGCCGCTGCCGATGTTGCTTCGGCACGCAGGGTGGAGTCGAAGTCGGCCACGGCATCGTTGAGGCCGGAATCGGCTTGCAGGGTATCGTCAAAGCTGATGTCCGAGCCTTTGCCATCATCCAGGCTGAAATCGCCATCCAGATCGGCAGACGGGGCGGCCGCTGTTTCCAGATCATCCAGGCTGAAGCTGAGGTCGTCATCAGCCACCGATGTTGCCGGGTCAACCGACTTCAGTTCGGGGGCGCTGTCGAAATCCGCCAGTTCGCCCAGGCTAGACTTGCCACCGCTGGCCGGGGTATCGAAGCCTTCGTCCAGAGAAAAGTCCATCCCCTCATCGGCAGCCGTGGTTTCCGGCTGGGCCGTGCTTTCAAAGGCAACGTCATCCAGTTCGAAGCTGAGATCATCAGCCGATGCCTTGGCGGCAGGCTCGGAGTAGCTGAAGTCCAGGTCTTCGTCCAGGCTCAGGCCCGAATCGGCAGCCTTGGCCGGCGCCGTGTCGAGTTGGGGAGTATCCAGCGTGAAGTCGGTGTCCAGTTCCGGCAGATCAAGGCTGAGGTCGGAATCCTGAACAGCCTGCAGGGCCGGGCTG